>JAFQIQ010000154.1 GCA_017397445.1 Lachnospira sp. | reverse complement strand
GCTACTATCTGTGCATCCGTTTCCTTTGCAACAAGTCCGGAAATTACTCTTCCCATATGTCCGTTGCAACCGTGCATAATAATCTTAATCATAATAAACCTCCGTACTTTTACATTGCTTTATTAGTTAAACAAACCGAACTCTGCCATAGCATTTTTCAAGCGGGCAAGGTTAGCCTCCTCCATAGGAGTAAGTGGCATACGAAGTGGTCCAACCTCCATGCCTAAAAGATTCAGTGCATGCTTTACAGGAATAGGGTTAACTTCGCAGAAAAGTGCATCAACAAGGTTGATAGCCTTTAACTGAAGCTGACGGCTGCCCTCGATATCTCCTGCGAAGAACTTAGCACAGATATCATGTGTCTCCTTTGGCGCTATATTAGAGAGTACTGAAATAACACCCTTTGCACCGATTGAAAGAAGCGGAAGGATAAGTCCGTCCTCACCTGAATACATATCAAGGCAACCCTCTGCGAGCTGCATAGTCTTTGTCTCCTGTGCCATATTGCCTGTTGCAGCCTTAATACCCACGATATTCTCTACATCCTTCGCGAGCTTAACTGCTGTCTCCGGTGCGATATTGCATCCTGTTCTGCCAGGTACATTGTACATAATAATAGGTAAGTCTACTGATTTTGCAACTGCCTCATAGTGAGCGATAAGTCCCTTCTGAGTAGCCTTGTTGTAATATGGTGTAACAACCAAAAGTCCGTCTACGCCGGCCTTCTGTGCTTCCTTAGAAAGATAGATTGCTGTCTCTGTACAGTTTGAACCTGTTCCTGCAATAACAGGTATTCTCTTCTTAACATAATCTGCTGTAAAGCGGATAGCCTCAATATGCTCCTCATGTGTAAGAGTAGAAGCCTCGCCTGTTGTACCACAGATAATGATTGAGTCTGTTGAATTGTTAATCTGGAAATCCAACAACTCTCCTAACTTCTCGTAATTAACTTCTCCGTTTTCATACATCGGTGTAACAATGGCTACACCTGCGCCTGTAAATAATGCCATAACGTACCTCCTGGATAAAATGTTTTGGAGTAACCATCAATCAAATATAATATTATACATGCAATAACAGCACATCTTACAGACGCGTTCTCACTTGGGAAAAAACGTAACAGTACTAAACTCGTACAAGTTAAGCTATGCTTAACTTATACTCGTTAAGTGCTGACGTTTTTTCACAGTCTGTAAGATGTGCTGTCTTGCGATTAATATTTATATTTGATTGGTGGTTAACTCTGTAAAATAGGGGCTGACCGTAGACGGTCAGCCCCCAAAGAATCCCTATTAATTCTTTTATGTAGCTCCCCATCTTGCGATGACAGTCGCAAGGCTCTTAACCTTACGCCCAGCACCACACACCCGGTAAGTGTGTCACTTCGGCGTCGTTACCTTTCACAATCTTTCAACGATTACCGGAACCTCCGGACTGCTACTGATTAACAACGCAACCTCTACCTTAAAGTTGTATTATATTATATGCTCGCAATTTCTTTTGTTTCTGCGATTATTAAGACTATATCACGACAAATGCACATTGTCAACACTTTGTTACATGTCTGTACTCACAAACAACATATCAGCAGACATATCTCCTGATACAGTCTTTGCCACATCCACACCATCTGAAACGCTTGCGTCCCCCACAAATGCTGCCATATCATCAATCAACAACTGCACCTGTGAATTAACAATTGCATAATTGTCCGAAGTATAGATATGTTCAAGCTGATAATTCTCTCCTGCAAACCAGTTATTCACTGTCAATGTATGAGTTGTATTGTCCTCTGTTGTTTTCGTAATACACAAGTCATCCCCTGACTGTGCGAATACCATACTAAGCAGATTGGCTCCCAGCGTGATTACATCATCTCCGCCACAATCATAGATATTAACGTCTCCTTCTGCAAAGTCATATGTGTATGTGTCAGAAGCATTTCCACCAATAATTAAGTCCTTACCTTGTGTACTAAGATCTACAAGATTCTGAATATCCTCGTATGACCACACCGTTCCGTCTGCAAACTCGATATTTCCAATAAAATATCCCGAATTATTGTTGTATGCATCCTTTACAGTTATAACATCTCCGGTATTCTTCGTATTTCTGATTACAAGATCTCGTCCCAAACGACTAAGAATTATATCTTCTACACTTATTCCTTCACCGAATAAAATTCGATCACTTTGCCATGTGTTTGCGTCATAGTTATTAATTACATCTTCTCCGTCGCCCACATTAAACACATATGTATCTGCTCCTGCTCCGCCGTTAAGAGTATCGTTTCCTGTTCCGCCTATCAGGGTATCATTACCGGCTTCGCCATTCAGGATGTCATTACCTGCTTCGCCATATATAAGGTCGTCTCCATTGTTCGCATTCACTGAATCATCTCCGGCTCCGCCATAGTAATTCTCTGAGATATTATGATTATAGCCGGAACTATATCCCGACATCACATCGTT
>JAFQIQ010000153.1 GCA_017397445.1 Lachnospira sp. | reverse complement strand
GCTATTCTCTGCACAGGCGGAATCTTATACTTTGATGTGACACTTAAAAATTGCCCCAATGTATTAGGCACCTTGTACATATCAAGCACTTTCTTCATAAATGCTATAGTACTTTTCTTGTATCTTACACGACTGATGACATACACTGCCGCCACATCATCGTATCCTTTTGCAAACTGCTTTGCAAATCTGGCAAATTTGTATTTATTAAGTTCTTCAATATTGTCATAGTTCTGCATAATCTCAAGTGCTTCGATAACTCTCGCATTCTCGTAGGTAAGCTCCACATCAATACGTTTGACATGAATATTACCAATGTTGCATACACTTTTGTTAATTATATTAGAATACAACTCGATTTCATCAGTCTGCACATTGGATATAGCGTATTTCTTATACAGTTTCTGACCAATATACATACCGTTATCATTGTTTTCCCCAAAGAAATGATTAAGTATATCATCTTCGTTACGACTTTCATCCAGACAATACATACCCTTCGCAGGTCTTGCAAGAATCTCTTCCTTAACCAGTCTTTCCAATGCTTTGAAAAATGCCTGTTCCGACATCTTTGCAAATTCCCTGCCATAAATCTCATTAGCTGAAACAATAGTCCCTTCGGGCAGTTCCTTGAAAAACTTAATAATCTTATCTCTATTCTTCATAATCGGACATTATTCCTGATCTTCAGGTTCTAAAGCAAGTTCCTCAACCTTTTCTTCTACGGCATCCTTTGCATCTTCAACTTTATCTTCAACTGCATCCACAACATCCTCTACAGTCTCTTCTACTTCTTCAACTGCCTCTTCTGCCGCTTTCTTTCCTCTTCCAAAAAGGCCTCTTACTCTGCTCGCAGCTTTTCCGGCCTTCTCCTCAACATTCTCAACAACAGGTGCAGTTTTCTCTTTAACTGATTCAACTACAGGTGCTGCTTTCTCCTTAACTGATTCAACTACAGGTGCTGCTTTCTCCTTAACTGACTCAACCACAGGCGCTGCCTTCTCCTTTACTGACTCAACTACAGGCGCTGCCTTCTCCTTTACTGACTCAACTACAGGTGTTGCCTTCTCCTTTACAGCTTCAACAACTTCCTTTGCTTTGCTCATAATTGACTTTGGGCTCTCTACAGTCTCATCTACAAAATCATCCTCATCATCAAACAGGAAGTCCTCATCCTCAAGACCTTCAATATCCTCATCCTCAACATAGAAATTAACAGGAACAATTTCGATACTGCTGCATGTTGCCTTACCGATTATATACACTGTATTGATACCCTCTTCGTCAACATTGTCCACAAGATTTCTTACGCCACTGAGAGTCTTGTTAACATCGCAAGCAACATTAACTCCCTCCGGAAGAATAATTGTCAAACCACTCATATTACTTGTGAAGTTAATATAAACATCCTTTTCAAATGTAGCAAGGCCCAAGTCAATAACAGTGCTTGAAAGATCTGTCTTAATCTCACAGCCTGTAAATTCTTCATCCTCAACCTCAACAAGCTTCTTCTGACATACTGCGTTGTACTTCTTAACCTCATCATCAACGCTCTCATTCTCTTCCTGAGTATATGCCTCCTTAACACTCTTGTACTTGTCATAAGCCACCTTGCCGGCAACGGCAACCGCTCCAATACCAACTAAAACCTTTAACCAACTTTTCTTTGCCATAATTAATAAACCTCCATTCTTTATCCTCTCGCTTATTATTAACGAAACTTATGCTAGTTATTATTTTATCACACTTTGTATAATTAATCAAAATATTTTTATAGTTCCTTCTCTCTTTGCACTTTTGAATATATGCACCCGCAAAAATCCTGCCTGTATAGGTCATATTCCCTGGATAGCTCAATAGAACGTTTATAGCCTTCTCTCTTTTTAAAATCAGACAAAAGATACTCAACACCAACTTTCTGCCCAAGGTTATATCCTATTTCGTTAAGTTTCCTGCTGTTTTTCAATGGACTGATTGTCAAAGTTGTCGTAAAATAATCAAATCCTAAATCCTTCGCAAGCTGTGCCGTTTTTTCCAGACGCAATTCATAGCACCTGAAGCATCGTTCACCGCCTTCCTCACAATGCTCATAGCCCTTCGCCATAGCATAGAACTTCTCAGTTTCATAATCCCCTTCTATAAAATCGACTTTATTCTGAGCTGGGAACTCACTGATAAATCTTTTCTGTTCATCCACTCGTTTTCTATATTCTGAATCTTCCGATATATTAGGGTTATAGTAAAAAACCGTTACTTTAAAGTACTGGGACAGATATTCTATACAATAACTGCTGCATGGTGCGCAACAACTATGCAATAAAAGCCACGGTACTTCCCCTGCGGCTTTAATCTTTGTAAGAATACTGTCCAGTTCTTTTTGAAAATTCCTATTCTCAAAAGAAACTGCCATATTTCACCTCATTCAGTTATTGGAAATAATCTCTTCCAACGCCTCAAACAATTTATCCATCTGAGCGTCTGTTCCCACTGTAATTCTAAGGTAATTATCTATCCTAGGCTGCTTGAAATATCTCACAAATATATTACGCTTCTTCAACTCCTCAAAAATCACGGAAGCCTGAACACGCTCATGCTTTGCAAATATAAAATTAGCCTTTGAATCCGGATAAGTAAAGCCTAATGCTGTAAGTTTTTCCTTCGCCTGCTCTCTTGTAGCGATTATCTTATCAACACATTCCTTAAAATACTCTTCATCCTTCATAGCCTCAGAACCATACACGAGACTTGTCTCATTCATAGTGTATGAGTTGTAAGAAAACTTAACATCATTAAGTGCCTTAATAAGTTTTGCATTACCCATGGCAAAACCGATTCTCATCCCGGCCATAGAACGAGACTTAGAATAAGTCTGAATCACCAAAAGATTATCATACTTATTTATAAGCTCATATGCCGACTTCCCGCCAAAATCAATATAAGCCTCATCCACCATAACGACTGAATCCTGATTATTCTTAATAATCTCCTCAACCTTATCAAGACCAAGGTAAACTGATGTAGGTGCGTTAGGATTTGGGAAGATTATTCCACCGTTTGGCACATTAAAACTTTCCGGAACAATATTAAACTCCTCGTCCAGCTCCACCTTCTTATATGGTATTCTGAACAAATCTGCCCATACGCTGTAGAAAGAATAACTTACATCAGGAAACAGTATAGGTAATTCCGAATTAAAGAATGTCATAAACGCCATAGCGATAACATCATCCGAGCCAACACCCACAAACACCTGATTCTTGTCAAGCGCATATCTGTCGGCAATAGCTTCTACCAGCAATGACGCCTCCGGATCAGGATATAATCTTAATCTGTCATAATCAAAATGCTCTGACGCCTCAACAGCCTTCGGCGACGGCGGATATGGATTCTCATTAGTATTAAGTTTTATAACATCCGCTATCTTTGGCTGTTCTCCCGGAACATATGGTACTACTTTTCTAATATAATTCTCCCAAGCTCTCATAACATTCTCCATTCGTAAAGGATAATTGGCACATATATTATGTGCTTTTAAAGATAACCCACATTATACATAATCATTTTAGTTTTTACAATACAATTTACCTAAATTATGATTATCTACACCCTATTGATAAATTCACCAATATACGTAAGTGCCGCTCCGGTCTTAGAGAGTTCATAATCACAGGAAGCCAGTCCAAAATACGTTCCATCCGTATCAAAAGAATATTTCTTAACAAGTTTCTTTCTGATATCATCTATATATTTTTCAAGATATACCGATACCGGGCCTGCAATAACTATATCACCGTCTGTCATTACATAGAGGTTATTAATTCCTATAGCCAAATCCTCAATATAGTTCTCAAAATACTGCTCTATAACTGCGTCACCCATATCAAGTCTTGAAAAAAACTCGTCCAATGTAAGTCCTATTTCACTGGAAATACATCTTGCAGAAACATAACTTTCAAAGCAGCCTTTTTTACCGCAGAAGCACTGCTTTCCTTCCGGATGAATAGTCATATGACCTACTTCGCCATAACGGTTATGCTTCCCCCTAACAATATGGTCACTGCCAATATAAGCACCTCCCACACCATTGTCCAGCATGACATACATCTTGCCTTCCATAAGATCTGACATAGTAGATTTCTCCACATCTTCAGCCATAATCTCTCTGCTTTTCTTTCTTCTTTCAAACCAGTATTCCGCATAGGCTCCTGCTCTGGCATCATTCATAGCCACGCAATCATAAGGAATGTGTGCAGTAATATTGCCTATGTGATAATCCTTAAGCCCCATTGTTGGTGCTGCAAGTATAATCCTGTTGCTCTTATCAAACACCCCGGGGACCGTAATTCCAACACCCAACACCTTATCATCAGCAACTGAGTTTTTGCGTATTATATCTACTACACTTTTTCCAACTTTCTTGGCGTAATCGTCTCCCAATGAAAATGTGACATTATATGTTTTCGAATCCACTACATTGCATTTTAGATCTACAAGCGTAATTCCGAATCCTTTATCATACAGATTTACACATATTGCATATGCAGCCGCGGGATTAACAGATATAACCTGTGCCTTTCGCCCACCCGTAGAATCAAAATTACCTTCATAGTATATCAAATCTTCCTGGGCCAGAGCTTTCAAATTCTGATTAACTGTAGGCAACGACAGTTTTAGTATACCGGCAATTTCCTGTCTGGAAATCTTTTCAGCAAAATAAATCAGTTTGAACACACGATTCTTATTGTACTTTTTCACATCTGAAGTTGCTATTTTCTCCAGTTTGTTCATAAATTCACCACCATTAGTCATCAGCCAAATACAGCCTTATAGTCCTGTTTAAACTTTTCGATTCCCGCATCAGTCAAAGGATGATGCACCATCTGTTCAATAACCTTATATGGTACTGTTGCAATATCAGCTCCAGCCAATGCACAATCTGTAATATGTATCGGATTTCTTACACTTGCACAGATAATCTCAGTCTGAATATCGTAATTAGCAAACATATCAACGATATCCTGAATAAGACCTATGCCCGGCTGTGAAATATCATCAAGTCTTCCAAGGAACGGAGAAACATAAGCAGCTCCCGCTCTTGCTGCAAGGAGTGCCTGATTAGCTGAGAATATAAGTGTAACATTAACCTTAATTCCTTCTGCTGCAAGAACTTTAGTTGCCTTCAATCCCTCAACTGTCATAGGAATCTTAACAACCATATTAGGATGAATCTTTGCAATCTCTCTGCCTTCAGCAATCATTCCTTCGGCATCTTCTGTTGTAGCCTTAACCTCTCCACTGATAGGACCATCCACGATTTCTGTAATCTCCTTGATTACCTCGTTAAAATCTCTGCCTTCCTTTGCGATAAGTGAAGGGTTAGTTGTAACGCCACAGATAACTCCCATATCATTAGCTTTCTTAATATCCTCTACATTGGCTGTATCAATAAAAAACTTCATTACTATACTCTCCTTAATTCAATAAATAATTAGTCCATTATGTCAAACACCGGTTTCAGAGCCGGATAAATCTTCTTAAACTGCTGATATTTCTTTTCATATCTGGCAACTATGTCTGCGTCAGGCTTAACCACATCAACAACCTCCACAATTGCTTCTGCCGCCGCCTTAACACTGTCATACTTCCCTGTTCCCACTGCTGCCAGCATAGCCGCACCTAGTGCCGGACCTTCTTCTGCTTTAAGCACGCACACATCAATACCAAGAACGTTAGCCACAATCTTTCTCCAAAGAGGACTCTTTGCACCGCCACCGCATATCTTAGTTGATTTAATATCAATTCCAAGACTTTTTGCAACTTCAAAGGAATCCCTTATAGCAAATGCTACGCCTTCTAATACAGCCTGTGTCATATCTGCTCTTGTACTATCCATACTCATTCCTGTAAATGTTGCTCTTGCCGCAGGATTATTGTGTGGCGAACGCTCTCCCATCAGGTATGGAAGATAAAAAACATGATTATTGCCAAGTTTATCATCTGTAATGGCTTCCTGCTCCTTCGAATACTCTTTAGTATTCATAATATCATCCATCCACCACTTGTTACATGATGCTGCGCTTAACACACATCCCATAAGATGATATGTACCGTCAGCATGGTCAAATGAATGTAATGCATTGTTAGCATCAACGCCAAAGTTTTCACTTGAAACAAATATTGTTCCGCTGGTACCAAGGGATATATTGCAGGCACCATTACCCACTGTTCCTGTTCCCACTGCTGCTGCTGCATTATCGCCTGCACCGGCTACAACCTTGACATCAGTTGTAAGTCCAAGCTCCATTGCCGCCTCTTCTGTCAGGCTTCCGACACATTCATAACTCTCGTACACCTTTGCCATCTGCATACCGTCAATTCCACATATATCAAGCATTTCCTTAGACCAGCAACGGTTCTTGACATCGTAAAGCAGCATACCTGAAGCATCTGAAACATCCGTGCAATGTACTCCACTAAATCTATATGCGAGATAATCCTTTGGAAGCATAATCTTTGCAATCTTTGCAAAATTCTCCGGCTCATTCTCTCTTAACCAGAGAATCTTTGGAGCAGTAAATCCTGCAAATGCAATATTCGCAGTGCATTCTGTCAGCTTATCCTTACCAATTACATTGTTAAGGTAGTCACACTCCTTTGTAGTTCTTCCATCATTCCAAAGAATTGCAGGTCTGATAACATTATCATTCTTATCAAGAATAACAAGACCATGCATCTGACCGCCAAAACTGATTCCTGCAACTTCTGATGCTGCAATCCCCGCTTCTTTTATCAACTCCCGCACACCTGCCACTGACTGTTCATACCAGTCATAAGGATTCTGTTCTGACCATCCGGGATTCGGAAACGACAACGGATATTCCTTTGAAACCGTATTAACTATCTTTCCTTCTTCGCTCATAAGAATAATCTTAACCGAAGATGTACCTAAGTCTATACCTATATAGTACATACACATTTACCCCCACGGACTTTCTGTCTTATAAAGCACGCCTGCCGGCTGATTATAACCAATATCCTCAACACCAAGATATTTAAACACATCGAATATTGCCTTACCGTAGTGTCCGAAAGCAACTGCACCATGATGTGGGAAATTCTTCTCAATAAGTACATGTCTGTAGAAACGTCCCATCTGCGGAATAGCAAATATACCAATTGCACCGAATGAGCGGGTTGCAACAGGCAACACTTCTCCCTGTGCGATATACGCATTAAGCTTTGCATCTGCAGTACTCTGAAGTCTGAAAAATGTTATCTCTCCCGGAACAATATCTCCCTCAAGGGTACCGTTAGTAACCTCCTCAGGAAGCGAACGTGCCATAATCATCTGATTCTTCATCTCGCAGAATGCAAGCTTACCTGATGCTGTATTACCACAATGGAATCCCATAAATGTATCTTTATGTGTGTATGGGAACTTACCTTCAATATCTGCCTTATATATATCTGCAGGAACCGTATTGTTAATGTCAAGAAGCGTAACTGTATCCTGACTTACCACTGTACCTATAAATTCGCTTAAAGCACCATATATATCAACTTCACACGAAACAGGAATACCCATAGCCGTAAGTCTTGAATTGACATAGCACGGCACAAATCCAAACTGTGTCTGGAATGCCGGCCAGCACTTTCCTGCGATGGCAACATATTTCCTTGAACCCTTATGAGCCTCTACCCAGTCAAGAAGTGTAAGCTCATACTGTGCAAGCTTAGAAAGTATCTCAGGCTTCTTATTACCTGTTCCAAGCTCTGCTTCCATACTCTTAACAACCTCAGGGATTCTCTCATCTCCTGCATGTTTATTAAAGCTCTCAAAAAGATCAAGCTCTGAATTCTCCTCAATTTCAACTCCCAAATTATAGAGCTGCTTTATAGGTGCATTGCAGGCAAGGAAGTTTGTCGGACGAGGTCCGAAGCTAATAATCTTTAAGTTCTCCAAACCATATACAGCTCTTGCCACAGGAAGGAACTCATGAATCATATCTGCACACTCCTCAGCTGTACCAACAGGATATTCCGGTATATATGCCTTAACATTGCGAAGCTTTAAATTATAGCTTGCATTAAGCATACCGCAGTACGCATCGCCTCTGCCCTGAACAAGTCCGCCATTCTCAGAAGTTTCCTCTGCTGCCGCAATAAACATCTTAGGACCGTCAAAATACTTTGCAAGCATAGTCTCTGCAATCTCAGGACCAAAGTTACCAAGATATACACAAAGAGCATTGCAACCGGCCTTCTTTACATCCTCAAGTGCCTGCATCATATGGATCTCACTCTCCACTATACAGACAGGACACTCATATATATCAGCCTCATCATACTTAGCCTTATACGCTTCCACAAGTCTCTGTCTTCTTGATACAGAAAGCGACTCCGGAAAACAGTCTCTACTCACCGCTACAATACCTACTTTAACATTTGGCATATTACTCATAATAAATCTTTGCACGAATCTACATCGTGCTCTCCCTTCTTAAAATAATTCATATATCTGCAAGGTGAATATCTACACCTCCAAATTCTTCCCCTTCAAACCTTCCCAAGCACCTTCTATCTGTGCATCAGGATGTGCTATAAGCCACTTATTAGTCGCAGCAAGTAACTTATCCTCAGCAATTCGTTCTTCAACCTTTACATCATAATTAGTTCCCCTCGGAAGAACCACCACACATCTGAAGCCTTCACCATCAAATCCACATGGAGCATAATGAAGCGTAGTCGCATACATCTCAACCACTGTTCCCTCAGGTACCATAAAAGCCTCAACTAAAGAAGTATCATATGTAAAATCTTCCTCTATATCCTGCTGCATTCCAAGAAGCAAAATCATATCCGTAACGGCAATATTAATCTCAGAACTCCTGTGATACTCCAATGCATTCAGTTTATTATTATGCCCGTTGCAATATCCTATCTGAACCGGCATATCTCCATATACATTCTTAGACATAACCGTAGCAATATCCAAAGTTTCAAGTTCACTGTCTGACGGAACATAAATCACATCCTCAGGAAGCGGTGTATTCTTCATAGCCTTCAAAATATCCTCTACCTCAATCCCCTTATACACCTTTCCATACTTGGCAAATGCTTTATCAAACACGCTTTGTATCTGCATAAACTGCTCTCCTTTCATTCACGAAATTAATGACAAAACTTTTGTAAAACATTTTGTCAAAAGTTAATTCAATGGTAGCACTTTTAGAATAAACTTTCAAGGGGGAAGTTTGTAAATTATGTAAAATATTAATGGCTTGCGTGAGAATACAAAACGTCCCTTAATTCGTTCAGTACGGCTAAGCGCTCCGATTAACCCAAAGCAGAAAAATACTCACAAAAGCACGTTCGTATTTTTCTTGGTTTAATCTACGCAGCCTATAATTCACGAATTAAGGGACGCTTTTATCCCACCGCAAGCAATTTACATTTACTTTAAATTTACAAGTTCCACATGATCGTTTATTCTGAAACTATTCATCTATGCAAAACCCATCATATTATTATTGACATCACTAAATCAATTAGAATTCCGGAGATTACGCCGATAGCGTAGAGACCTCCAAGAATAGAAAAGTTTTCTTTTAAGTTTTTATTTTCTCTGAAGAGTACTAATATACCCACACCAGCTCCTGCAAGAAGGCCTCCCATAAGAGAACCTATGGACATAACACCGCCTGCATAAAGCTGTGTAAGAACAACTGATGATGCACAATTAGGTATAAGTCCTACCAGTGTTGCTATCATCGGACCAATAATAGGTTTGTTTAAAATGATATTGCCAAGTGCCTCTTCACCTACAAAGAATATTAATGTATTCAACCCGAAAGTCATAAGCACAATGAACAAGAAAATAGTTCCCGTATGCCATACTGCTGACCAGAATATACCCTTATCGCATCCACAACGGTCGTTAGTACACATACCTCCGATTCTTTGTATCATATTAAAACTTCTTCTTGATTTTCTAAACACCAAATCTATGGCAAAACCTACTACCATACCTACTACAACCTTGAAGCCTACCAAAGCAAATACTGTAGATACAGGTATGTTTTCTGATAAAAGCACCGGCAACATCTCATCTGATGTAGATAAGAATATAGCAAATAATGTACCTATAGTTATTACCTTACCGGCATACAGATTCGATGCCACTGTTGAGAATCCACACTGCGGAAATGCACCAAGAATAGCACCCACAAGTGGCCCTGCTTTTCCTGACTTCTTAACAAGATTCTTTGTTTTGGCACTGGTTTTATGCTCCAAAAATTCCATGGCAAGATATGTAAGAAAGAGGAATGGAAGTAGTTTGAAACTTTCTTCCAGTGCGTGAAGCACCACCTCGTCCCAAAAGCACTCGAAACTAAAACCACCTTCATGCATATGAGAATGATCATGTTCATGATGTGTATGCAACATAACGGAATAGCTCAGTGTGTTAAAAGCATTAATGATATTGGTCACTTCCGTTACCTCGTTTCTTCAGTTTCCGACTGAGAGGTTGCAATACTTTTAGCAAGTCTGCGTTCAGAAATTTTCTTAACAATAAACCATCCCGCAATACCATACAGCGTTCCAAGCACAATACTTGCAAGAACATCAGTCGGATAATGCACTGTCAGGTAAAGGCGTGAAAATGCTATAACTGTGGCAAGTATAAGTGCCCATGTCCCCTCCTTCTTATGCCACATAAAAAGAGCTGCTGCTGCCGCAAATGACGCTGATGTGTGTCCTGAAGGGAATGACCAGTCATCAATTCCATTAAAGATACCAAATAAATTTTCAAATGTAGGGTCAGCATCAAAAGGTCTGACTCTGGCAAACATATTTTTCATAACAAGGTTGCACATAATCAGCGATAAAATAAGTCCTATGGCAATAGACCATCCGGCCTTTCCATATCGCTTTCTTAATACAGTAACGAATACTAATGCCATAATTATCCATATGGCACCTGCATTACCTAAAGATGTAATAACATACATTATCATATCAAGCACAGGATTGTGCAATGATTCAAACCAATGTAATATCTGAAGTTCCATAATTTTAACCTCCTCGTTAATAACTCAATCTGTATTCTATATATTTTTTCAACATTTTTCAAGATAAAAATGTGCATTAGTCGTATTTCTTGCCATAATAACTATTTTGTGATATTCTAACGTATAGTGTGATTACTGTTAATGGAGTGTTTTATGTTAGACAATTTTAGTAAATTATTAAATACGATTGATTCATTAGTATGGGGTGTTCCACTGATTGTGCTTATTCTTGCCGTAGGATTATTTATGACCCTAAGACTTAAAGGCTTGCAGATAACTAAGCTCGGAATAGCCTTTAGGAGCATATTCAAAAAAGATAGCGGAGACGGCGAGGTTTCAGGTTTTGCCTCTCTTTGTACAGCTTTATCAGCAACTATCGGTACAGGTAACATAGTTGGCGTCGCCACTGCACTTGTTGCAGGTGGCCCTGGTGCTATGTTTTGGATGTGGGTAGCAGCAATTGTAGGTACTGCTACCAAATATGCAGAATGTCTTCTGGCCGTTAAATTCCGCGTAACCGACGATGACGGTCATGTAGTTGGCGGACCATTTTATTACATAGAAAAAGGTATGGGAAAAAAATACACTTGGCTTGCCAAACTTTTTGCTACATTCGGCGTTGGTGCGGGCCTTCTGGGTATTGGTACATTTACTCAGATAAATGGTATTACAAGTGCCATAAGCAATTTTTTTGACAATGCAAGCTCTAAAACAATAAATATTTTCGGCATGGAATATACATACACCATAGTTATATCAAGTATTATACTTACTATATGTGTCGCACTTGTTATTATTGGCGGAATAAAGCGAATATCTAATGTTGCACAGGTTGTGGTACCTTTTATGGCTGCTACTTATGTTTTAACTGTACTTACAATTTTATTTACTAATGCAACTAAAATTCCTGAAGCATTTGTCACTATTGTAGAAAGTGCTTTCGGCCTTAGAGCTGTTGCCGGCGGTGCACTGGGAAGCATGATGGTTGCTATGCAAATGGGTGTTGCCAGCGGAATATTCTCTAACGAAGCCGGACTTGGCAGCGACCTTCTTCGAGAACTTCCTCAAGAACTTCTGGAGTCAGTTGAAAGACCCTACACACTTCGGTCTTTTCACGATGAAGGAGGAGGAGTTCGACAAACCCGAAGTCAAGCAGGCCATCGAAGACCTTGCCGAAGGTAAGAAAACAAAAGCAGTGGAAGAGTTTCTCAAAAAGTATGAGATAACCCCAAAAAATCAAACAGAACAAAGTATTAACAATCAAAATTCAGAAGCAATGGCAAAGAAAAACCAAACCCAGCAGCCCGTCGTTGAAGCTAACGACCAGCAGCAGAACAATCAGTATCGTTACAACGAGTCTATGATCAACTGGG
>JAFQIQ010000152.1 GCA_017397445.1 Lachnospira sp. | reverse complement strand
TGATATTTGGTATTATATTATTAAAGAACAATGTTCACGAACCGGTGCTTTCGACCCATCCTACAAATTCTTCAACTCTTCAAAAATAACATCATTAAGAACTCTGATGTAAGTTCCCTTCATACCTGATGAACGCGACTCAATAACACCTGCACTTTCAAATTTTCTAAGTGCATTGACAATTACCGAACGGGTAATACCAACCCTGTCCGCAATCTTACTTGCAACAAGTATACCTTCCTTGCCATCAAGCTCATTAAAGATGTGCTTTATAGCTTCAAGTTCCGATATAGACAAAGTACTCACTGCTGATTTAACAATCTGCTGCTTACGCTCAAGTTCTGCACTCTCTTCATTCACGGAACGTAACATCTCAAGGCCAACTACCGTAGTGCCGTACTCACACAAGATAATATCATCGATTTCATATGAATTATCACTCTTATACATAAAAAATGTACCAAGTCTCTCACCTGAAATCTCAATCGGTGCAAGCAATGCCTGAAATTTCTTTACATTCTCACTGGCAAAACCAAGTGTTGAAAGATTAACATTCTCCTTTGTAGACAACACACTAAGCAAACGCTCATTAAGCATATTATCAACAAAACCGCCAACTTTATCATAGATAAGTTCGTCTATGACCTCAACACCCTGAAAGAAACCGGTTCCCAACACTTTTCCCTTCTTGCTGATAACAAGTATATTAGACTCCAATATTCCGCTCAATATTCCGCAAATATCGTTAAAAACCAGCCTGTGAGAATTATTATTATGCAACAACCTGTTAATCTTTCGTGTTTTATCAAGTAACTGAACACTCATAATCGTACCTCCAATGCATATAATAGCTAAACGTCTTCTACCTACGTTAAATATTAACACATTTGTTGTGAATTATCAACAATTTTTACACAATTTAAAATTAATTGTTTTATTTTGCAACAAAATCCACATTAACACATATTTTTATTTAGCTACATATCCGCAATTTTCATCAGCACATACGTGTTTGTCACCTTTAACAGTCATATAATTGCCACATTTTGGACATTTCTTATCAGAAGGCTTAGCCCAACTCATAAAGTCACAATTCGGATTATCCTCGCAACCGAAGTATCGTCTGCCCTTTTTGCTCTTTCTAAACACAACTTCCTTACCACACTTAGGACATGCAATTCCAACTTTCTCAAGGTAAGGCTTAGTGTTGCTGCACTCCGGAAATCCCGGACATGCCAGAAACTTACCATAAGGTCCGTACTTAATTACCATCATGCGTCCGCAACGTTCACACTCAACGTCACTGACCTCATCCTCTATCTTAACATTCTCAAGTTCCTTCTCCGCAAGCTTAACCGCCTCTTCCAAATCCGGATAGAAATTCTTCACAATTTCCTTCCAGTTGACAGCACCTTCCTCAACACTATCAAGCAAAGACTCCATATTGGCAGTAAAATTAACGTCAACTATAACAGGAAATGCCTTTTTCATAATATCATTAACCGCATCTCCCAGCTCTGTCACATACAGGTTCTTATTCTCTTTTGCAACATAATGTCTAGCAATAATAGTAGTAATCGTAGGCGCATAGGTACTAGGTCTTCCTATGCCAAGTTCTTCCAAAGTCTTAACAAGTGATGCCTCTGTATAATGAGCCGGTGGCTGTGTAAAATGTTGTGCCGGAGCAAGGTCTGTAAGCTTAAGCTCTGACTTTTCATCAATTCCCTTAATAAGTGCATTGCTCACAGATTCCTCATCGGAATCCTTATATACAGACATAAAACCATCAAACTTCACCTTAGAGGCAGACACAGAAAATCTATAGTCCCCTGCCGCAATCTTAACCGAAGTTGTCTCATAAACAGCCTGACTCATCTGGCTTGCCATAAAACGCTTCCAGATTAACTGATACAATCTGAGCTGGTCTCTGGATAAAGAATCCTTAATAACCGTAGGTGATAAAGATACATCTGTAGGTCTGATAGCCTCATGGGCATCCTGTATCTTTTTACCCTCTTTCTTCTGTTTAACAACTCCCCCCAGATAATCATCACCATAATTATTCTTAATATAGTCTGCTGCCATATCAACAGCCTCATCTGCCACTCTTGTAGAGTCAGTACGGAGATATGTGATAACACCTATAGTTCCCTGACCTTCTACATCAACACCTTCATAAAGCTGCTGCGCAAGTCGCATAGTCTTCTGAGTTGAAAAATTAAGAGTCTTAGCAGCCTCCTGCTGCAATGTACTCGTAGTAAACGGCAATGGAGCTTTCTTAACCTTCTCACCCTTCTTTACGCTGTCAACCTTAAACTTACTCTTCTTAACTGCTGCCACAATCTTATCCATGTCAGCTTCATCTTTAATCTCAATCTTTCCGTTCTTATCGCCTGTAAACTTAGCTATAAGTGGCTTCTTCTCGCCCTTAACAGAAAGTTCCGCATCCAATGTCCAGTATTCTTCCGGAATAAATGCATTAATCTCATCTTCCCTGTCACATATAATTCTAAGTGCAACAGACTGGACTCTTCCTGCACTCAGGCCCCTTTTAACCTTAGCCCAAAGCACCGGACTTATTCTGTAACCAACAATTCTGTCAAGCACTCTTCTTGACTGCTGTGCATCAACAAGATCCATATCAATCTTTCTGGCTTCCTTTAAAGATGCCTTAACAGCATTCTTGGTAATCTCGTTAAATGTAATTCTGTATATGTCTTTATCTTCAAGTTTCAATGCCTTTGCAAGATGCCATGAAATAGCCTCACCCTCGCGGTCCGGGTCAGTTGCAAGATACACTTTATCAGCCTTCTTAGCTGCTTTTCTAAGTGCTGCAAGTATGTCTCCCTTCCCTCTTATTGTTATATACTTAGGCTCGAAATCATTCTCAGGGTCCACACCCAACTGACTCTTAGGAAGATCTCTTACATGCCCCTGTGATGCCATCACCTCATAGTTAGAGCCCAAAAACTTCTTAATAGTTTTAACCTTTACCGGAGACTCCACTATCACCAAATACTTCGCCATCAAAAACCTCCAAAAACTGCTTGTAATATTACATCCTACAATAGCAGTTCTTAGAAATCTCCTGTGCCAGTCCCTCCAACTGTAAGCACAGAAGCTGCTCACTAACAACCGCTATATCAAGTCCTGTTTCTTCTATAATAATGTCAAGACTTTTAGGAAGCAAATCAAGCACACTATACACCATATCTTTTTCAGTTGCAAGTGAATTTATTAGTGTTTTTTCAAAATGCGTACTCTCAAACACTTCCTCTTCGCAGTCGTCATCAGTCTTTATAGATTGCGACAAAATATTTTCTTTAAATTCGTTTTCCACAATCCTTTTGTTCTTTTGTTGCAAATCTGTCACAAGCTTTTTTTCCGTTTCGTTCTCTATATCCTCAGGCTTAGTAATAACTGAAGCGCCAATCTTTAAAAGCCAGTTACAGCCTTCACTCAAAGCATCTCCAACTCGTCCCGGTACAGCATACACATCCTTTCCCTGATCCAGAGCATGGTCAACTGTAATCAAAGAACCGCTTTTAGCTCTGGCCTCCACAACCACAACAACATCCGCCAGACCACTTATAATACGGTTTCTAACAGGAAACTGCCCTGCATGCGGTGGAGTTCCCATCGCATATTCCGATAGAACACATCCCGTGTCAATAATATCCGAATACAACTCGATATTACTTCTCGGGTAACACACATCAACACCGCACCCCAGCACGGCACATGTATATCCTCCTGCTTCAACGCACCCCTTATGTGCATATGTATCAATCCCCAATGCCATACCGCTTATCACCTGCCATCCAAGTCTTGCAAAACCTTTACACAGTTCATATGCCATATGCTTTCCATAAGGTGTACAGTTTCTTGCACCTACCACCGCAACACTTCTTATATTCTCATCCGGCAGTCGCCCCTTATAATATAATGCTACCGGTGCATCATATATACTGTAAAGTTTCTTAGGATAATCCTTATGCCACATATGCACAAAATTAACACCCTTTCTTTCCATCTCCTTCACAGTCTCATATATGAACATATCCTGCCTGCTGTCAATTATAGCCGCAACATCCCTGTCAGTAATGCCTTCCACCGCCTCCAATCGGGCTTTAGTTGCTCCATAGACCGCCGCCGCATCTTTAAAGGAACGAATCAGTGCCTTAGTCTTATTCATACCTATTCCCGGTATATTACACACCCAGAACCAATAATAATCATCCATTAACATAACTTCTGTACGATACCGCCTCGCTGAGATGCTTCACAGTTATCTGCTCCTCTCCATCAATATCCGCAATTGTCCTTGCCACTTTCAAAACCTTATGATATCCTCTTGCCGTCATCCCCAGCCTTTCATATGCCTTCTCCATAAGCTCAGTCTCTTTCTTTCCAAGTTTACACACCTTTGCCACCATCTTAGAATTCATCTGTGAATTAAATGTTATATCACTTCCCGCAAACCTCTTCAACTGTGTTTCTCTTGCCCTGTTCACCATACATTTCATAGAATCGCTTGTATATGCATCCTCCGGACTGCTCTTTTCTTGGCTT
>JAFQIQ010000151.1 GCA_017397445.1 Lachnospira sp. | reverse complement strand
CTTCTATTCGTGCATAGGTTTTTCTCAGTTTATTCTCTTCTTTTCTTGTAATCGTTTCAACCGCCTGGGCTGTTATTCCCAGTGCATCACTAATAGCGACACCAACAGTCTTGGTGCCATAATCCAATCCCATAATCTTCATAAATATATCCTCGTCCTACAAGCCCTTGCCCGCAATAAAATATCTTATAACTTCCTCTACAAGTTCATCCCTTTCAACCTTCATAATCAGGCTTCTTGCATTGTTGTAACTTGTGATATATGTAGGATCGCCGGACATAATATAGCCTACCATCTGATTAACCGGATTATACCCTTTCTCCTTCAAAGCAAGATACACCTGCTCCAAAATCCCTTCTACTGATATTGTTTTTTCCGGCTGTGTTTTAAAAAATTGAGTGTTATTATCTGTCATAAATACCTCACGTCCTTTCGTATATGTACATATAATATAATATTTTTGCCAAGAAGACAAGTATTTTAACAAAAATATGCCCACAAACTTGCATTCTTTACCGAGCATGTTTATAGGCATTTTTACCAAATTTTTCAATTATTTATTAAATTCCTTTGCCATCCTTATGACCAACTAGTTCAAAACAGCTCCATCATTCTCCATCATACCAAGAACGATACCCAAATTACCATTCCTTATCCTTATCTCATCAATAAATTCCTTCTCCTTAATATTCTTTTTTAATTTTACATTATATGTCAGTTCAAACATAGTACCCATATTAGTGGTTTTCACTCTTCTAAGTTCTGATGAAGCCGTATATTTCTCAAAAATTTCCTCAAAAACATCTGAGTAATTCAGGTCCTCCGGAATAGTTATCTTCAACATCTTCACACCTTCCATAGTTCCTGCAAACCCGGTTGTTGTCAAAAGCAAAAGCACCGCAACAACCAGAATCACAAAAACAGCCGCAAAGGTTACATAACCAAGTCCACACGCCAAACCGCTGGCCATTGCAAAAAACACAATCGATATATCCTTAGCATTCCCCGGCGCACTCCTGAATCTTACCAGTGCAAAGGCTCCCGCCATAGAAAATGCTCTTGCCACATTACTTCCTATCAGAAGTATAACCACCGACACAATAACCGGTAGCAACACAAGCCCTATTATAAAATTCCTGCCGTAACCTTCCTTTCGACAGGCAAACATATAAGCCACACCTATAACAATCCCTAAAATTAACGCTACGCCAACTCCGATAAGCGCCCCGCTAATATCAATTGCGTTATCTGCTGCTGTGCCTGTAAAAATTGATTCAAACATATCTCTTCTCCTTTATTCTCTTGTAGATATCTCATATATTCCGTCCCATACTTTGAAAATGATGTAGGATACACTTTAAGTTGTGACAAACATCTTGCAAACCACAAAGGAACTGCCCCCGGAATCTTCACCTCCATCAGATACACATCCTCCGGCAACAACCGCCTTCCAAAACTACCCTTGTGAAGCTCCACATCTTTTCGTCTGCTGGTTATATTAGTATCAAATGTAACTCTAAAATTCTTATCTTCCTTTGCAACATAAGCCATTCTCTCATAACTAAGATATACCATAGGTCTGATAGGATTAATCTTCTTAAAATAATCCAGCTCCGCAAGAACCTGTCTGTTAACACCAGGATTCTTTGCAATAACTTCCGCCATACCAATCTTACCGTCCAGATACCAAAGTGCATCCTCCAGTTTCATAGCAGTTCTTCGCTTATTCACAACGCCCTTGTATTTTTTCTTAAGCTCCACAAAGACCTTATCACCTAATGCAACTTCGCCATAGCCTCTTACCCTTATTTTCTCTTTGTAAACCGGCTTCGATATGGATTTTCTGATAAGATCATGATTGGGGGTATCATAATATATATTACATATCTTATAGACTTCTCCACCTTTATTGTATGTATCATACTCCATACGTTCCTGTATCATCGCCATAATACCCAAATACTGTTTTTTACTAAGCAGATACTTTTTCTCACGCCTGTTAAAAACCTCTATAGCCACCGGATATGCACCTCCTTACAAGGCAATCATACCTTTAAAATGTGACCAAAATATGTAAAAAGAAAGTAAAAAGTATGAAATCCAAACTCAAAAAAGCAGCCCAAAATCTTTCGATTTCCGACTGCTTTTTCATAATATTTTGTATTAATCCTGCTTTATATGCACATCCAACTGGTTAAACGGAATCTCAATTCCATTACCGTCAAGTGTCTTCTTATACAACTCCAACAACTCAAATTTCGTGTCGAAGTAGTCATCCTGCTTAACCCATACTCTAGTTTCAAGAGTTACACAGCTTGAATCAAGCTCCTTGACAATTACAACAATTTCTTTATCCTTAAACACTGTAGGATAATTCTCCAACACATTTCTAAGAAGTGTCTTTGCCTTAGCAATATCACTTCCATAACTGATTCCCACATTAACATCGAGTCTTCTGATACCTTCTACTCCAACATTTATAATATTAGAGTTAGAAAGAACACCATTCGGCATCATAATAATCTTATTATCAACCGTTCTGAGCTTTGTATACAGCATCTCAATAGATATTACAGTTCCTTCCAGGCCGTTGGCTACAATATAGTCGCCTAATCTGAAAGGCTTAAACACCAATATCAGAATACCGCCTGCAAAGTTTGACAGACTTCCCTGCAATGACATAGAAACCGCCAAGGCTGCTGAACCAAACACAGCTATCAGTGATGCAGTCTGAATACCAAGCACATCCAATATAATTATTGCTATAACTGCATACACACCAACCTTTACAATTGAGTTAATAAACTTAACAACACTCTCTTCAATTCCTGCATGTTCAAGAGCCTTGTCCACAAATTTAATCACCCACTTCATTACAAACTTGCCCAGTTTCCATATAATAAATACAATCAAAAGCTTAATTATGAAATCAGTAGCCCAGCCTACCAATTGTCCTAACACACCTTTGATATCCTCTGCCGCAAACATAGCTGTCACATCATCAGCTAAATCCGCTGCACTGAACAAAACAAACTTATTCATATAAATCAAATCTCCTATACTTATTATTTCTTCTTAACCAAAGCTTCCAGCTTTTTCTTCGTTTGTTCATCAATCTTCAAGCTTGCCTTTTCCGCCTTATCCGCAACTGCTTCAGCCTGTTTCTGAGCCTCAAGAGCCTCCTTCGCAGCCTGTTTAGCAGCTTCTTCAGCACGTTTAGCCTCCTCTGCTATTCTTTGCGCTTCCTCTGCACGGGCCTTTGCCTGTCTGCTAAGTTCTTCCGCCTGTCTTACTTCTTCCTCAGCTTTCTTTTTAGCAATAGCCGCATCCTTTTTAATCTTTATCTCCTTAAGCTCCAGCTCAGTAAAAGGCTCATATGCATAAACAGCAACCCCAAGTGCCGGCAAATTAACCACAACAGAATTATCTCTATAGTTACAAGGTGTATCCTCAGACCAGTATGCAACATTATTACTCTTAACTCTCTTCGGCCTAACGGTTGCTGCATTGCTGTTGTAAACTTCCGTATATTTACCCGGACGTGTTACACCAATTCTATACCCTTCTCTCACAACCGGAGTAAAATTAACAGTTACAAAAAGCTCCGTACCGTCTGTCGCTCTTCTGGCAAATGCGTACACAGTCTCTTCTGCAGACTGATTATCAACCCATTCAAAACCTGCCGAAACACCATCCTGCTCATACAAGGCACCATTAGCATAATAAAACTCATTCAATCCGGCAATAAACTTCTCAACGCCTTCACAGTCAGCAATATTAACAAGCTTCTTTCCCGGATGCATATACATAAATCCGATAGCCGCCTTCAAACCACAATTCTTGTTAAATGCAGCCTCCTTCTCATCTGTCGAGCATCCCGGAACGATATTAATCAACGAATCAAAATTAGCTCCATTTATATGCGAAAGGTCTAATATAAAATCTTCACTGTACTGATAAAGCATACTATATGTAAGTTTATCATAAATACCCTTTCTGAAAAGCGGGTCCATCTGTGTAAACGGTACAAACTCTTTCTTCCATCCGTCATTAAACTTATAATCAAAGCCCAATCCATCCTCAGCTATATCGCCGGTAACCTTTGGCCAAGCACTGTTTTCCTGTGCAACCAATAACGGTCTTCCTCCATGCTTGCTGATAAGCTTTCTAAGTCCTTTAAAGAACTCTATTGCTGCAAGATTCTCATTACCGCCATATATATTCGGAGTCCATTCTCCCGCATTACGGCCATAATCAAGATACAGTACCGAAGCAACCTCATCAATCACCACGCCGTCAACATGGAACTTATTAAGCAAATAGCTGAAATTAGAATATAAAAACGATTTTACCTGAGGCTTCCCATAGTCAAATGTAGAAACTTCCATCTGCGGATATTGTTCAAATCTGACATCACCCATTTCATAAACCGGAGTACCATCAAAATAAGAAATGCCCTGCTGTGCCTTACTCATATATGTAGCATTCCAATCCACTAACACACCGATACCGTTATTATGGAACTCATTAATAAGTGCCTGCAATTCCTCCGGACTCTTGAACTGTGAGTTAACCCCATAATAGCTGAGAGTTTCTTTACTTTCCTTACCGTCTGCCGTAGCAAAGCATGCACCTAATTTAACGAAATTAAACTTAAGCTCCTTAACCTTGCTTACAATATCCTTATTACAATCCTTTGGACTTATTTCACATATTGCCAAAGCTCTGTCCCTATCTGCTGTTGAACCGTCCCTTGCTTTCAACCATGAATCATCCGACCATGCAAAATCCGGCTTAACATCCATAATCGACGCATATATATCGCCTCTTACCATACTACATGCGTAAGGATCCAGCTTCTTAGAAATCATTCCATTTCTGAATTTAATTTCGTAGCTGTACTCCATACCCGGCTTCAGCTCCGGTATAAACAGCTCAAAAATACCGCTTTCAGTACTTCTGTTCATCTGGAATATTCTTCCATCCCAGTTGTTAAACTCACCAATAACACTGACTCTTAACGCATTAGGGGCCCACACTGAAAAATGCATACCACTAACCCCTGCTATAGTCATAGCATGGCTACCCATAAACTTGTACGCATCCCTGCATATACCTGCATCGAATCTCTTTACATCTTCATCTGCAAGCATAACCTCATAAGCATATGGATCCGCATATGTGATCTTCTTACCTCTGATATCTTCCACTGTCAAAGTGTATTTAACACATTTTTTAACCGGAATCAGCACTGCAAAATATCCCGCCTCATCCACTTTTTCCATGATATAGGCCTTTTTCTTTCCCTCTATCTGAACAGTCATCTCAACTGCATCCGGTCTGAAAGCCTGTACAAGAAATCCGTCTTTGCACATTCTTCCTCCAAGAAGGCTATATGGAGCATCACACTCCGAATAAACAACACCTTCTATATCCGGCCAGTTCATCAAATCATACAACTTTCCACTCATAACATACTCATCCCCTTTAAATCATTAATTATATGTTTTTCTCTACCCAAGTCTTAAACATATCAGTCCAAACATAAACTTCCGGCTGACAATGTGTACCATCTTTAGTATCTGTCTCCTTCGTACCAAGTGCCAGACCATGATTACCTACCGGGAACACATGATATTCAAACGGCACTCCTGCCGCTCTCAAAGCACTTGCAAAAAGCAGGGAATTTTCAAGTGGAACCGAACCATCACCAAATGTATGCCACATAAATGTCTTTGGCGTATCCGCTGTAACTCTCTTTTCCAACGACATACTATCCAAAAGCTCATCATGTCTGTCCCCCAAAAGATTCTGGAAAGAACGCACATGTCTGAACTCACCTGTAGTTATAACAGGATATCCCAGAAGCATACCATTAGGCTTAATCGCCTCCGGTGTACTTCCCAGCTGCTTCTCAACAAAATCAGCCAATTCTTTATCTTTATACATAGTTCCAAGACTGGCTGCAATATGTCCTCCGGCTGAAAATCCTGCAACTATAATCTTATCCGGGTCAATATCCCACTCATCTGCATACTTTCTTGCATAATCAACTGCATATGCCATCTCATAAAGAGCACACGGATAGTTATCAGGAAGCAAACTGTAATGCAATACCAAAGCATTATATCCAAAATCAAGCATTTTCAAGGCAATCTGCTCACCTTCCCTCATAGAGTGATGACCGTATCCGCCTCCCGGACAAACAATAACCATCGGTCTCTTAAAAGCATTCT
>JAFQIQ010000150.1 GCA_017397445.1 Lachnospira sp. | reverse complement strand
TTGATGAAATTACAGAATTACGGTTGGGGCAAATAATGAAGAGCGTTGCAGTAAAGACCGGTAATACATTTATGACAGATAATAATGTGCCTCCCCATATAACTGTATCGGCTATCAATATTGATGATGAGCAGTTGGATGAGATTGTGGAGGCAATGGATAGGGAGATTATCACTATGAAGAGCGGTGAAGTGTATTTTGCTACGGTGGGGCAATTCATGCCAAAGGTTATATATGTTGCTCCGGTGCTAAATCAATATCTGCATAATATGGCTGAGTGTGTATATGAAACTGTGAATTTAGAGGGGGTTAGTGTTAGTAAGTACTACAGACCTTTTCAGTGGATGCCTCATGTTACAATAGCAAAAACTCTTGAAAAAGAGCAGATGAAAAAGGCTTTTGATGAAATGCAGAATACATGGGGAGCCTTTAGTGGAAAGGTTACAAAAATAGGGTTGGCAAAAACCAACCCCTATAGAGAAA
Source organism: Lachnospira sp. (assembly GCA_017397445.1). Lineage (GTDB taxonomy): Bacteria > Bacillota > Clostridia > Lachnospirales > Lachnospiraceae > Lachnospira. The sequence goes on along the minus strand of JAFQIQ010000150.1, from coordinate 3,913 downwards.
TTAAGTTGTGGCAGTTTTGAGCTCTTGGGCTTTTGCAAGTTTGCATACATCTTTCCACTGTTTTGACAGGAAGTACAGAAGCATACAAACCATACCGAAGACGAAACTTACAGATACACAGGCTACACAGTATTTACCGCTTATAAAGTGTGCGATAAGATATCCTGTCGGAATTCGAACTGCCCAAAGCATCAGGATATTAACCACAGTTGTGTATCTGACTTTACCCATACCATTAACGTAGCTGATAATTCCGTTGAAAACTGCGTAGCACCATGTGAATGGCAATATAATACGTATGTAGTGAATGGCAAGTTCCAGGACCTCAGGGTCTTTAGTGAATATGCTAAGAATCTGTGGAGCAAATATGCTACCGATAATTCCAGCAGTGCATGTTATGGCACCTGACATAAGCGGAATATGAAGCCCACCCTTTTTAAGTCTGACATAATTCTTTGCACCAATATTCTGCCCTGCAAAGGTTGTTGCGGCAGAAGAAAGGGATGTAATAGCAATATTGGCAAGACCTGTGAGCTTGCCGCCAACTGCACATCCGGCTATGAATGTTGAACCCTGTGAGTTGATAAGAGACTGCATTGCTATATGACCAAGCGAATACAATGAATTATTAAGTCCTAATGGAAGTCCCACTCCAATAACTTCTTTGAGTAAAGCGCGGTCAAATCGCTTTGGAAGTACAGTGAATTCAAGTTCCGGATAACGCTTCTTTATGTAGATTATACTGCATATCCATGAACAGAACATAGCAATAATAGTTGCAAGCGCAACACCTGTAACATCCATATGAAATCCTGCGACAAAAAGTATGTCAAGCACGATATTAACTACACATGATATTATAAGAAATAGAAGTGAAGAACGACTGTCTCCAACACCTCTTAGTATACCTGCATTCATATTGTATCCCATATTGCCAAGTGTTCCAAGGAAGATAATGTTTACATAGGAAACTGCGTAGCCGTATACATCGTCAGGAACCTGCATGATTTTAAGTATAAGGGGGCCTATAAAAAGTCCTAAAACAGAAAGCGGAATGGCGCATATATATAAGAATGTTATAGCGGTAGCAATAACATCTTTGAGTCGCTTAGTGTTCCCGTTGCCCGTGCATTGGGATACAAGGATGGATACGCCGGTTCCAAGTCCGAGGAATACGCATAGTAATAATTCAACAGGCTGAGCACTTGTGCCTACGGCAGCAAGCGATTCAGAACCACAATAGTTACCTACAACAATAGTGTCTACAGTATTGTATAACTGCTGTAGCAGATTGCCGATGCATATTGGTAGTGCAAAAAGCAATGCCAGCTTAGTTATAGAACCTCTTGTCATATCTATTTTTTTGGAACCTTTCATATTATCGCCCTCTTTCCATAATTATAAATTAATGATAGCCTCTTTTTCTGTATTTTTCTACGGAAAAGGTAGTGGATTGCAGAAAAAACACAGAAAAATGGTTTGGGATATGCATAAATAAAAGACGGCACCTTCAAAAGTGCCGCCATAAATACTAATTAAGTTAGTCCTTAATAAGTGCAAGAATTTCTTCTTTGGTGTGATAACCAACGATTGTTTTGACAACCTCCCCATTCTTAAAGAGTAGGAGCGTTGGTATGCTGGCAACCCTGTATTTGACAGCAAGTGCATGGTTGTTATCAACATTTAATTTACCTACCTTCATCCAATCAGTAAGTTCTGTAGCAAGTTCGGAAACAACAGGTCCGAGCATCTGGCATGGTCCGCACCATTCAGCCCAGAAATCAACAAGCACAGGCATAGATGATTTCAAAACCTCTGTTTCAAAATTACTTTCAGTAATAATTATTTCTGACATAAGTCCTCCTTATCAGTCCTTTGACTTGTAATATAGCATACAGTGGCAGTAGCCTTCATAATCAGGGTCCTTAATCTGCTCTTTGAATTCTTTACACATACACAGATTATCATCAGAACGCTCCAGTTTACAAGGGCAGTACCCACCGGTTTTCTTCAAACCTTCTTTAATCTTTTGGACGATACTTTCGTCCGTATTATAAGATACTTTAATAACTATCACCTCCCAAGGAGTTGTAAACATAATATGTCCATTAGGCTCCGATAATATTCTTTACAGTGTCCATTAAACTTAAAAGATTGTCATAATAGGCGTCATAAGTTGAAGTAATAAATGCTTCATTTTCTTCCTTTGCAGCCATTTCCTGCTTAAGACTTTCTTCTGAGAAATTAACGGCACCGATGTTCTTTGAACTGCTTTTTAATGCGTGAACTACGATACGGTAATTATGCCAATCCCTTGCTTCATAGAATTCTTTAACCTGTTTTACATAGTCGAGTCCCTGTTCGTAATATGTAGCGATAATAATATCGTAGAGTTCCTCGGAATCTCCGCAGTAGTGCAAGCCTACCTCTTTGTCAATAATGTTTGTTGGTCTGTCAGCCATAGTATTTGTTCCTCCTTCGATTGATATATTACTGTCCGGTGTAACATCAGCATTATTAGGTGATGTTTCATCGACAGATTGCGTAGCTGCAGTAATTTTTTTTCTATCAATAAAATGCATAAGAGTTTGTTCAAGTTGATTAGAATCTACAGGTTTAGATATGTAGTCGTTAAAACCATAACTTATGTACATATCGTGACTGCCTGCGATTGCGTTAGCGGTAAGGGCGATGACCGGTGTATCCTTGGACATACTGCTATCGTCAGCTCGTAAAGATTGAGTGTCTCTATACCGTCAAGCTCAGGCATCATATGATCCATAAGAATGACATCATACGTGGTTTCCTTAGCAAGCTCAAGAGCCTTTCTGCCACTTAGGGCAGTGTCAAGTTTAACAAGGTTGCGTTTAAGTAATCCCTTAATAACAGCAAGGTTCATTTCATTATCGTCCACCACAAGGATTCGCACGTCAGGTGCAGTAAATGCTGCAACAGACGGTGAACTTCGAGGCGCTTTTGAAGTATCGCTGTCGGTAGTAGTGCCTGTGCTATCCTCCTTGTTTAATAGTACTGATTTCTTGCGTAAATCTCCGATGTTTTCATAGGAAAGAACTTTTTGTGGTATGGTTACCGTAAACACGGAACCTTCGCCATAAGTACTTTCAACATCAATTGTACCATTCATAAGGGAAACAAGCATTTTGGCAATGTTAAGACCTAGTCCGGTACCCTCGATATTACGATTTTTCTTTTCTTCAATTCGGGTAAATGTTTCAAAAAGCTTATCGAGATTTTCTTTTTTAATACCTGCTCCGGTATCTTTAATTGCTATGGACAGGTTAATTGTGTCATTGTCAACCCAGCTAAAGTCAGCACTCATAGTGATACTTCCCTTTTCGGTATACTTGACCGCATTGGTAAGTATGTTAGTAATTACCTGCTTTATACGGAGCTCATCTCCCCAGAGGTCGCTTGGAATCTTTGGATCAGCTTTGAGTATGATTTCAAGATTTTTCTTGTGGGCTCTGGCCTTTAAAAGATTAAGTTCATCAAGTAACAGCTTATCCAGGTGATAAGAACCTTCAAGAATCTCGTACTGCCCGGATTCAATCTTTGAAAAGTCCAAAATATCATTAATAAGGCCTAACAGCATCTTACTGGAAGAATCAATATAGCCGGCATATTCGGCGATTGCAGGGTTGTCATTCTCACGAATAATCATCTCGTTCATGCCTATAACAGTGTTGATAGGAGTTCGGATTTCGTGAGACATATTGGCAAGGAACTTAGCTTTGGCATCGTTGGCAAGTATAGCATGTTGTCTGTCGCGTTCACTTCGCAATAAGTCTTGTATAGTTTTAATTGCCGCCATAATAAGTAAAAATACCAGTGCGATTGATAAGGATGTACCTATAGTGTACACAGTGTTGTAGAAAAAATACAGTTCAAACAG
>JAFQIQ010000149.1 GCA_017397445.1 Lachnospira sp. | reverse complement strand
CTTCATACTGCTAAAAGGACACTGTCCTGAATAACAATAACAAAGTGCACCATGTACAAAACTTTCAATTTCAATATCACAAGTATCATGAATCTTCTTGATTTCTGCAATATTAAGTTCTCGGGCCGTGACCACTCTTGTGGCACCCATGCTCTTTAATATGGCAGCCCCTTCACTACCTGTAACAGTCATCAGAGTACTTGCATGTATAGGAAGCTTTGGAAAAGTATCATGGACAGTTTTAAACACACCCATATCCTGTACAATAACCGCATCCAGCCCTGCTTCATAATAAGGTGCAAGATAATCAATAAGCATACCTGAAAGCTCATTCTCTTTTAAAAGTGTATTAACTGTCAGATATATTTTTTTGCCACGCACATGTGCATAGTCAAGGGCTTTGAGTAATTCATCCCTGGCAAAATTGCCTGCATACGCCCTGGCACCGAACATATCACCGCCAAGATACACCGCATCTGCTCCTGCCGCTATGACTGCGGTAAATATATCATATGAACCTGCCGGTGCCAAAATCTCCAAATTATATTTACCGCCCATCATGCATCTCCTTCTTAAGATATTGTTATAAACTGATGACCAATTGTTATGGGCGAAGCATATGTCTTACAGCACTGTAGAAAAACGTCAGCACTTAGTCATGCCTGCATAACTTTATGAGTTTAGTACTGCTATGTTTTTCGACAAGTGAGAACGGGTCTGTAAGACATATGCTTCGCCCCATTAACAATAGTATAGACTATTTTCTTGCTTCGTTAAGTTCTGTTTCCAACTTAACAATATTCTTCTGATACTTGTTAATTTCGCTTTTTAACTCCTTAATCTCCTTCTCGGCTGCCTCAGCTTTAATCTGAGTCGCGATAAGTTCATGCTTCAAGTCATAAATCTCCTTATCTTTGCCTTCGATTTCTTCCTGGAGTCCGTCGCCTAATTTCTTTGCCTTAAAATAATCGTCTGCAATGTTAAGATACATAAGGTTTGCTCTTACCTCAGCCGACTGTCTTCTGTAAGAGTCATCACGATTGTACTCTGCCAGCTTATTATTAATATAAGACGCAACCTTCTGCAAATATTCTTCACTTTCATATCCGCTGAGTGTAAATACTTTTCCACCCAGGATAACCTCTGTATGATTCTTCGATGACATAGCATCCTCCCGACTGTAAAATGTTTTAATAATTATAACACATTTTACATATTATATTCAATAGTTGTTTTACCACAAACCACAATATCTTGTGAATTATTCCTTAACAATCCCCAAGTTATTATATGCTGCATCCGTTGCAACTCTTCCTCTTGGCGTTCTGTTTATAAAGCCATTCTGAATAAGATATGGCTCATATACATCCTCTAATGTACCGGCATCCTCTCCGATAGATGCCGCAAGAGTCTCAATGCCAACCGGTCCTCCGCCAAACTTATTGATAATTGTTTCCAATATAAGTCTGTCATTACGGTCAAGACCATCTCTGTCCACATCTAACAGATTAAGTGCATAGTCAGCAACTTCTGATGTAATTCTGCCGTCGTATTTCACCTGGGCAAAATCCCTGACACGCTTCAAAAGTCTGTTAGCAAGTCTTGGCGTACCTCTTGAACGTCTTGCCAGCTCGTTAGCACCTGCCGAATCAATAGAAACCCCCAGCACACCTGCTGATCGGATAATAATAGTTTCAAGCTCTTTTACTGTATAATATTCAAGATGATTAACCACTCCGAATCTGTCTCTGAGCGGCGCTGATAAAAGCCCCGCCCTGGTTGTAGCACCAACCAGTGTAAACTTAGGCAAATCCAATCTTATAGATCTTGCTGTGGCACCTTTTCCTATCATAATGTCAATCACATAATCTTCCATGGCTGGATAAAGTACTTCTTCCACCTGACGGTTAAGTCTGTGAATCTCGTCAACAAAAAGCACATCACCTTCCTGGAGGTTATTAAGTATGGCTGCCATCTCACCGGGCTTTTCAATTGCCGGCCCCGAGGTAACTTTAAGATGAGTCCCCATCTCATTAGCAATTATTCCTGCCAATGTAGTTTTTCCAAGCCCCGGCGGTCCATAAAACAGCACATGATCCAGAGCATCCCCTCTCTCCTTCGCCGCCTCGATATAAACCTTCAGATTACGCTTAACATTTTCCTGTCCCACATAGTCTTCAAGATATGTAGGACGCAGATTGTTTTCAATTTTAACATCTTCTTCTACAAGTTCTGTAGAAATAACTCGTCTCTCCATAAATCTAATTTTAACTCCTGCTAAAACATTGCAAGATTCTTTAAAGCCGCCTTTAAAACCGCTTCCGAATCCATTGTTTCAATATTCTCAATCTTCTTAACTGCCTTAATCGCCTCACCTGAACTGTAGCCTAACGCAACAAGAGCTTCTATAGCCTCATTCTTTGCACTTGAAGCACCGGCTTTATCAAGGGCTTCTGCAGAATTCTTAGCCAACGCCTGCTCGAACACATCTGCAAGCTTCAACTTATCTTTAAGCTCAATAATAAGCTTCTGTGCCGTTTTGTTTCCTATACCCGGTGCACTTGAAATCAGCTTTACATCATCCGATAACACTGCAAATCTCAAATCATCCGGTGTAATAGTTGACAAAATGGCAAGAGCACCCTTAGGGCCAATACCGTTAACATTGATAAGCATTTTAAATATATTCAAATCGTCTCTGGATAAAAATCCAAAAAGGCTCATATCATCTTCACGCACCTGAAGATATGTATACACTTTCAATGTCTCCCCAATACTTCCCACTGCAGAAAGAAGTGTCGCAGGAACTCTTATATTATATCCGATACCATTATTCTCAAGTACAATGGTTCCTGCATAACCGCGCTCCCGTAGTACATCCATAACCTCTGCAAACGGACTGCTGCCGGTTCCAAGAAGCATCGTCCCCATATCTCCGCCATCTTTTACATG
>JAFQIQ010000148.1 GCA_017397445.1 Lachnospira sp. | reverse complement strand
TACTTCCCCTTTAACTTAATAAGCAATTCTCTCAGATAGTCCTTTTCCAAAAATGCATAGACCACATTTTCTATTAACTCATCTCTTTCCTTATCCATATGCTTTTGAATTCTCACTGCAAACTCTAATAGAAGCAGACAACATTCATCCACAGTAAATGTATCATTCTGGATTATCTGATAAGCCACCTCTCTTGCCCTTAAAAGCTGCATATAAAGGAAACCATCAATATCATTATAATTAGTCACCGGCTCACCGTCGTCCTCCATATCAAAGGTAAGCTTCTCATTATAATTAAATATAAGTTCACCCGCTGTTATACAAGATGGTGCAATTCCAATCTCTCTGACATTACCGTATTCATTAATAAATCTTGGGAACTCATCGCAAGTCTCACAAAGCTTATCTTCACCCAATGCGGTATACAAGTCGCACAAGTTTTCATCATTAAGAAACGGACACCTTCCGTTATTCAGTGTAAATGTGCATCCTCCATCTTCAGATGGCACCATAACACTCTTAAGCCTCTTGCCAAAATCCCCCTTCACCGACTTGTAATACTTATATGAAGCCGGATCTACATCAACATCCCATCCTGCACAACAAGTATCCGTACAGGCTCCTGCGATACACTTAAAATCTTTATAATAATGCGGTGTTCTAATCTTCATAATAATTCTCCAATCAGGGACAGTACCAACAAGACCTTCCATCCCACTATATAATCTAACAATTTTTCTGTGATATTACAATATTTTTCAAAGGTTTTCGTTGAGAAAATATGTTTTATTGTGTATAATTTATTTATAATACCCGCAAGGCCATTCACCACGCGGGTACTCTTTTATTTTACAGAAAGGATTAGATTTATGAAATTAATTAATAAGCGTACACGCTCCCTAGCGGTAATTATTGCTATAACTCTATGTTTTCTCCCAATTCTTGCGCTCACAGGCTGTGGTAAAGAAATAGCTGAAAACAAAGTATTTAGTGCTGACGACTTGTCGGGTAAGGTTCTCGGTGTTCAGTTAGGAACAACCGGTGACATATTTATGACGGACTACGAAAAGGACGGTTCAGGAACTAAAGTTGAACGTTTCTCAAAGGGTTCAGACGCAATCCAGTCCCTTAAATTAGGAAAGGTTGATGCGGTTGTTATCGACATAGAACCTGCCAAAGCATTTGTTAAGGCAAACGGCGAGCTTATGATACTTGAAGAGCCTTTTGTTACAGAGGACTACGCCATCTGCGTAGCCAAAGAAAACAAAGACCTCACTAGTCGTATTAACACAGCCCTTGCCCAGTTAAAGTCTGAAGGCACGTTAGAAAAGATTATTAACAATTACATCGGTGATGCCGCAGGTAACTCACCATATGTTTCTCCTGATAATATCAACCGTAACAACGGCACACTTACTATGGCAACTAATGCATATTTCAAGCCATATGAGTACTACGAGAACGGCAAAATCGTCGGTATTGACGTAGATATGGCTAATGCGATTGCTGATAAGCTTGGCAT
>JAFQIQ010000147.1 GCA_017397445.1 Lachnospira sp. | reverse complement strand
TACAGAGGAGCTTGATGATAATCAGGAGCGATTCAGAATGTACGCCTACACGCCTTACGCAGGTACATATACAGCATTTTATGAGAAAGAAGGAATACGCTCTTACGAAAAAGATGGGTATGAGAATTGTGCTAGGGTAACAAGTATGGATGATGAATATATATATTTGTTCGAATCGACTGTGGACTATTATCATATTAATGTGTTTGATAATGACTTGAAGGCTGTGGATGTTCTTAACGTAGACTGTACCGGAAGCTGGGGTGGACCTATGGCAAGACATTTGGGTATTATGGCAACAACGGATGATTCTATAATAATGGGGACAAGTGTCGGTAAATTAAAGATTAATACAGATTCAGGTGTTATTGGATTAAGTGAGGAGGCAATCAGATTTCATGATAATTCTGATAATGTGGAAGATAACGAATATGCACAGCATGGTATTATCGGTGTTGCCTACGCCTGCGTAATAGACAAGTCCTGCATAGGAACAGGCAAGTTAAAGATAAGCAAACTTATGGAGTATCCTTATGCGGGGTATAAGTACTAAGGTGAGGTTTACTAGGGAGGCACCGGTATGGAATTAAAACGTGTATTTAGCAGAAATACCTGCTTTGTGTTGATGGCTATAGTAGTTGTCAGTATGCTGTTTTATTACCTTGAGTTTAGGACATATATGAAACAGGAAGAATATTATGTGGGTATGGTTAAGTATTATGAGGAATATAAAGATAGCAAAGAGCCTGTTCGTAATATGATTAGGGATTTTTATAGTGAGAATTCCGAGGATGTTAAGAATAATAAGACAGCCTATAGTCTTGCAAGAAAGCAACTTGAGAAACGTATTGATTATGTCGATAGGTATGGTGCCGATATAACCGGTAAGATAGATTATGCTAATACTATGCTTACTTTAAATCTGTTTTCGGATTTGAGTGTGTATGAAAAGCGCAATCTTAACAAGAATATTAGTGACTTAAATCAGCTTAAGTCTGTGGAAGTTAAGGTTGATAACAGCATGGCTTTCGATTCTTTGTTTCAGTATGATTTAGCACAGTATATGTTGATACTTATGGTGCTCGTGACAGTTTACCGTTTTGTTAAGGAGCGAAAAAACAGTGTAACGGAGCTTATATATGCCACACCCTATGGGCGATTAAGGTTAAATGTTCAAAGAACTCTGATACTGTTTGTATCATCCGTAGTGTATGCAGTAGTTTTATACGGAACTGTTCTATGTGTTGGTGCTTTGATGTTTGGAGGCTTTGGGAGTCTAAATAATCCACTGCAGTGCAGTAGCGATTTCTCTGTGCTTAATTTCATAGGTTCAAGACTGGATTTTTTAGTGTATTATGTGATTATGTCAGGAATTATGGCCTATGTTGTAGGATTGATTTTCTGGGCGGTAACTAACCTTTTTGTATCGTATCAGATAGGCATCACGACATTTTTTATAGGAATGGCTGCACAGGCTGTTGTATATTATGCTGTGCCGATTAATTCTATAGTAAGGTTTTTGCATTATATTAATATTTTCCAGCTTGTTAACAGTTGTGATGTGCTATGCAATTACGAAAATTGGGGATATAGTTGGTTTATACTGTCAGTCAGGGATACTGTATACATGATAGCAATTGTGTTACTTTTGATGGCTGTGTCAATAATCGCCGTGTATTGTACAAAGGTGCGTCCGGTGCGAAGTGTTTCTAAAGTAGAAATGTTAATAGAGAAACTGGCTGTACTGAAGCGAAAAGCAATAGAGAAAATGCCACATTTTATGAAGGAGTTATACAAGTCACTGATTTTAGAAAAAGGGCTTGTGTTTCTGGCGGTGGTTGTGTTATTGGTTTTTAATAACAGACTGGGGAGATATGTACCTGAAAGTGAATTCGATACCCTGGGGCAGTTTTATGACTTGGCAGAGGATATAACACTAGGCGAAGAGCTGGACGAGCTTATAGAAGATTATGAAGTTATGTATGACAAGGCGTTACAGAGTGAATATGGCGAATCTTATGCGAAAATGTACGAAGGATTAATTAATGAAGCTGATTTGCAAAAGGAATATTTAATAAAGCTTAAAGAAAGAGGTATAGAAGGACGGATTATTAAACAGGAGCCATATGAGGCTATGTTCGGTTATCAGATACAGAGTAATCAGCAGTTGTATGCATTGCTTGCCATGCTGGCGGTTGTAATGATGTGCTTTGGTATAGAATCTTATGAAAAATACTGCGGAATGAAGGATTTAATTACTGCTTCGCCGGGACGTGGTGGTAATGCTTGGCGTAAGATTAGTATGGTTGCGATTTATGCAGTGATTATTGGGGTAATAATATACGGTCTTAACTGGTATGATATACTGCATAAGTATGAGCCGGGAAGTCTGGATGCACCCATACAGAGCGTACATATGATGGAGAATTGTGTGTTAAATGTTTCTATAGCTCAGTACTGTGCGTTAATTGGAATATTTAGAATAGTAGTGTTGATTTTGTTGTCATTGGGTGTATACTATATATCAAAGAGGTTTAGTTATTATGGCAGTTTAGGCGTGTCCGCTATTATTATGGTGCCGCAGATTATGGTTCTGTGCGGTGTGGATATAGTTAAGTATATGTCCATAGGGACATTGCTGGCTAAAACTGTATTTATGTGAGGTGGATAAGTATGGAACTTGTACTTGAGAATTTATCAAAAACTTATGGAACAGTGCAGGCGCTTAAAGGGGTGAACTACACATTTACACCGGGAGTGTATGGCATACTTGGAGCTAATGGTGCGGGAAAAAGTACTATGATTAATCTGATTACAGATAACGTGTCCCGTGACAGAGGGGCTGAAGGCGGCAAGGTGCTATATGACGGTGAGGATATACTTAAACTTGGAAAGAAGTTCAGGGCTTTAGTCGGTTATATGCCACAACAACAGGGATTCTATGAGGATTTTTCGCCTAAAGCATTTCTTAAATACATGGCTGAGATTAAGGGAGTTAAGGGTAAGAACGACAAGGGACAGACTGTAGGTCAGCAGATTGATGAACTGTTGGAAATCGTGAATCTGACAAGTGTGGCTCACAAAAAAATCGGAGGCTTTTCCGGCGGTATGAAACAGAGAGTGTTGCTGGCACAGGCACTTTTAGGTAATCCAAAGATTCTTATATTGGACGAGCCTACAGCGGGACTTGACCCTAAGGAGCGAATCAGCATCCGAAATTACATAGCTGAGCTTAGCAAGGATAAGATTATTCTTTTTGCAACTCATGTGGTTAGTGATATAGAGTGTATTGCTGACAAGGTGTTGTTACTAAAAAAAGGTGAAATTATTGCGGAAGGTACGCCTGTTCAGCTTATTGAGAGTATGCAGGGGAAAGTTGGTGAAATTACCTGTACATTGGAGGAAGTTGGTGGACTTCAGGAAAAGTACAAGGTTGGTAATATACGTCAGAGAAAAAACGGTCTTGCTCTAAGGATAGTGGGGGATGAACTTCCTAAGGAAGCTGTGAAAGTTGATAGTAATATGGATTTGGAGGATGTGTATCTGTATTATTTTGAGTAAAAAATAGTGGCAAGTCAGTAATTATTGCTTTTAATATTATATAAATTAAATTAAATGTTGAAATATATTAATAAAAATGTTATGATATACGCACGCAGATAACTGCGTGGAAAGTATCTATGACAGGGTGGTAGTCTCCCGTGCTTACATAATCAGCTTGCTGATATGAAGAAGGGAGGTGCGTAACATGACAGCTTATGAAATTATTACAATTTTCCTAAGTATATTAACATTGTTAATTGCTTTTGGTAGCTTTACTGTTGCGATTCTTGCCTTTCTTGATAAGAGGAGCAAGAAAAAATAAAAATCGCCTATCCTGTCGGCAAACGGGATAGGCGTCGTCCGAAAGGACGTTTAGCCATATTACGGGGAGCATCCACTTTGGAGTAGATACTTTCCTTAATATCAATATATCATATATTGAATTGATTTTCAACACATTTTATCTAATATAAATACTTTTCTTATATTCACTCACAGGAGCACTGCTATACACATTACTTACTATCTGATTATAAACAGAAGCAGCATGCAGGTCCTCGCGTAATACATCTTTATGGTCTGCGACTTTGATAACCGTAGGAATATCAATAGATTTCTTGATTGTGTTAACATATTCGCGTCCCTTATGGTCCATACCTAGAACTCTTATATATGGAATATTTCCGGTTTCGTATTTATCCTTCAAATCAACAGTTAATTCAAGAATAATATGCATAAGCATTCTGTTGATTCGGGTTAGAGTGTATTGTTTGTTTTTTAACCCTTGGGCATATTCAGTAAATGTTATTCCGTCTGAGTGTAGCGCAAAAAGCCTGTTAGCAAGGTCTTCGGTGACATCAATATATTGACACAGTATCCTGCAAAATTCGGCCTTATTGTTGTGGCAACGATACATAATCTCGCTAATCTTGTAATTAAGAATAGTCGAGAAATGGTCGGGGAGTATAGGCGTTGTCTTGCCAATTGAATTATCAAAAGTTAAAGCCATGTTTTCAGGCATATAGTCGGAAAGGTTATTTATATGTTGTGCAATACCATTTCTTATGGCAGTAGCACTGGCGATGCCTGAAATTGTAGCATTGTCAAGGCTTCCGTCATGATATCCTGCTTCAATTCTTTTTATGGTCTTTGGTTTTATGGCTAGCCCAAGTTTCTTAACAGACTTAATGTATTCAATCCCGAGGATGTTGTTTGGAGATTCGCATACATTGGTTAATTCTTTACCATATATTTTAGAGAGAGCCATATGTCTTGCTTTAGGAAATGAATTGCCATTTGCCAGGTTGTTTTTTAATTCCGCTTTGTAATCATCCGGTTCCCTGAATAAAATATCTGCACATTGTGAAAGCAGTGTGATATTGTCGCATTCACTACCAAACACAAAGGAATCAACCTTTAAAGCATCAAGGGTGAGCGTTGCACCCGTAGCAAACCATTCAGCACTGGACAGGGCATAGTACGTTGGTAATTCAACAACCAAATTCACACCTGAATCAATGGCTGCTTTAGCACGATTGTATTTATCGATAATAGCCGGCTCGCCTCTTTGCACAAAGTTACCACTCATAACACAAACAGCTAAATCGGCACCGGTCAACTCTTTTGCAGCATTCAGATGATGAATGTGTCCATTGTGAAGAGGATTGTATTCAGTTATAAGTCCGACAGCTTTCATAGTTATGAGTCCTTTCGTTAAGTTATATGGCAATTAGCCTGTGACAGATTTGATTGAACTGATTCTTATAAAATCTTCGATTTTCTCGAATTCTATACATAAATCCTGTTCAAAATGTGCGATTATGTTGTTGTCAACCCATTCGTAAGCGGTTCCGTTCCATGTTAAGAAGCACTCTGTAAAGATTCTGTGGTCAACCGGGAACTGCTGAATGCACTGTGTTGTTATTGATGCAAATGCTGGGGCAGTGACAGGTGCAAATACTTTTTCGTCAACACCTGTTAAGGCAACAAATGCGGCACCGTTTGCGTGAGGACATCTGTAATAAACGTAATTCTTTGAAAGACCGCAGGCAATTATAGAAAGATTATGTCCGTTAAATGCATCGTTTAAATCAAATTCTGCAACAGTAAGTGGTTGAAGATCCCATTGTTTGCCGATTTCCTTTGTGTATCGTGCCATTCCAATAAGCTCATCAGGGAAGTTGTTAACATTTTCCCAACCCCAAAGCCATGTGTTGCTCGAGTTAGATTCGCTTCCTAAAAACTGAACAGGGTATTCATCATCTCCAAAGGCGATAACCCCTCTTGAAAAATCAATATTCCAGTTGCGGTTTTTGACAACAAGCTCACTCATAGCATTCTGTATGGCTATCATCTTACCAAGACAGGCGGAAAACACATGAATATAGTTGCTTAAATCTACATCAATTCCTGTTATAGGCACTTCATTTCTTGAATTGTTCTCTGACATATGTATAGCCTCCAATGTTAATAAAATTCAAATTATTGTAAGTCTACCACATTTTTTTATGAATTTCTATATGTTCATATATAGATTGCTTTACATTTTAAACAATATTTGTATACAACAAAACTTGTTTTATGTGAAATTATGGTATATAATGTATACAGATTCGGTGCGTCCGAAAATATTTTTATTACAAGGAGGAGTCAAGAATCATGGGATTTATTGACACAATCAAGGAAAGAGCGAAAGCAGACAAGAAGACTATTATTTTACCAGAGTCTATGGACAAGAGAACATTTGATGCTGCTGAGAAGATTTTGAAGGAAGGTATTGCTAATCTTATTATTATCGGTACACCTGAGGAAATCGCAGCTAACAGCGAAGGATATGATATTACAGGTGCAACAATCGTTGACCCATTCAACGATCCTAACAAGCAGAAATATATTGACAAGTTTGTTGAGTTAAGAGGAGCAAAGGGCGTTACTCCGGAAATCGCTAAGGAGACTATGGAGAAGGATTATATGTACTACGCATGTCTTATGTGTAAGTGTGGAGATGCTGATGGTGCTGTTTCAGGTGCTTGCCATTCTACAGGTAATACAATCCGTCCAGCATTGCAGCTTCTTAAGACAAAGCCTGGTATCAGCAGTGTTTCAGGGTTCTTCTTGATGGAAGTTCCTGATTGTGAATTTGGCGAGAATGGTTTGTTTGTATTTGCTGACTGTGCTGTTAATCCTGAGTTGGATTCAGAGAAGCTTGCAGAGGTTGCTATGCTTTCTTCAGAGAGCTTTGAGGCATTTACAGGTGCTAAATCAAAGGTTGCTATGCTTTCATTCTCATCATATGGTAGTGCAAAGCATGACAGAGTTACACTTGTTGCAGATGCAGTTAAGATTGCTAAGGAGAAGTATCCACAGATTACAGTTGATGGTGAGCTTCAGTTAGATGCTGCACTTGTACCAGAGGTTGCTGCACTTAAGGCTCCGGAGAGTCCTGTTGCAGGTAAGGCTAATACACTTGTGTTCCCTTCGCTTGAGGCTGGTAACATCGGTTATAAGCTTGTTCAGAGACTTGCTAAGGCAGGTGCTTACGGTCCTGTTCTTCAGGGGCTTTCAATGCCTGTTAACGACCTTTCAAGAGGATGCTTCGCAGACGATATCGTTGGCGTTGTTGCTATGACAGCTGTACAGGCTCAGAATAAGTAATTAATACATTTTATAAGGAGAAGTTAATAATGAATATTCTTGTATTGAATTGTGGTAGTTCATCACTTAAGTACCAGCTCATCAATATGGATGATGAGAGCGTATTGGCAAAAGGTCTTGTGGAAAGAATCGGTATCGAGGGTTCTATCCTTACACATAAGCCTACAGGAAAGGATAAGTATGTTGTAGAGACACCTATGAAGGATCACAACCTTGCAGTTAAGCTTGTTCTTGATGCATTGGTAGACCCTGAGCACGGTGTTATTGCAAGTGCTGATGAGATTACAGCTGTAGGTCACAGAGTACTTCACGCTGGTGAGAAGTATAAGGATTCAGTTATTGTAACTGAAGATGTTAAGAATGTTGTTAGAGAGTGCTTTGACTTAGGACCTCTTCACAATCCTGCTAACCTTATCGGTATTGAGGCTGTTGAGGCTACTATGCCTGGCAAGCCAAATGTTGCTGTTTGGGATACAGCATTTGCTGGAACTATGCCTCCAAAGGCTTATCTTTACGCTATTCCACGTGAGTACTATGAGAAGTACTCTGTAAGAAGATATGGTTTCCACGGAACAAGCCACAGCTTTGTTTCTAAGGAACTTATTAAGTTTGCAGGTCTTGATCCTAATAACTCTAAGGTTAT
>JAFQIQ010000146.1 GCA_017397445.1 Lachnospira sp. | reverse complement strand
CGTATCTTCATCCGGCAATCTTGGAAATTCTTCTAAATTATCGCAAAGATATGTCCCCTCTTCAATTATGAGACTGTATGCCGATATATGCTCCGGCTCATATCTTAGAACCTTTTTTATACCTTCAACATAGCTTTCAAGGCTCTGTCCCGGCAATGCGGCCATTATATCCACGTTAATATTCCTAATTCCTGCAGCCCTTGCAATTTTTACGCTTTCGTCAAACTGCTCAAATGTATGAATTCTACCAAGCAGCTTTAATAATGAATCCTCCGGCGACTGCAAACCGAAACTTATTCTGTTTACTCCTGCCTGTACATAAATATCAGCCTTTTCCTTATTTAATGTTCCGGGATTACATTCTATAGTAATTTCTGCCTTACTATCAACAGGAAAGTTTTTCCTGACAGTATTAAGAATACACTCTATATCTTTTGCATCAACAACAGTTGGCGTTCCGCCACCAAAGAATATACTTTTCACAATTCTTTTACTTATTTTATTCCTGTTGCATTTAGCGACATACTCAATCTCGTCTGCCAGCGCCTTCATATATGTTTTTTTAACTTCATCATCTGCCGGTGCTGATAAAAAATCACAGTACACACATTTGCGTACACAAAAGGGGATATGTATATATATCCCCATGCCGTGCTTATCAATAACTGTATTCATAACTTATTCCTCGTCAAGTTTCAATACACTCATAAATGCCTTCTGTGGTATCTCTACATTACCAATCTGACGCATTCTCTTTTTACCTTCCTTCTGCTTTTCAAGAAGCTTCTTCTTACGCGAAATATCACCGCCGTAACATTTGGCAAGAACGTCCTTACGCAGCGCCTTAACAGTTTCTCTTGCAATAACCTTACTTCCAATGGCTGCCTGAATGGGAATCTCGAAGAGCTGGCGCGGAATCTCTTCCTTAAGCTTCTCGCACATCTTACGTCCTCGCTCCTCTGCACTTCCCTGGAATACAATAAATGAAAGAGCATCCACTTCTTCTTTATTAATAAGAATATCCAGTTTACAAAGTTTAGAGCGTTCGTAGCCCTTAAGTTCATAATCAAAAGAAGCATAGCCTCTCGAACGTGATTTTAACGCATCGAAGAAATCATAGATAATTTCATTAAGCGGTAAATCATACTTAAGCAATGCCCTTGACTGCTCAATATACTCCATACCGTTATATATACCTCGTCTTTCCTGACAAAGCTTCATAATTGAACCTACATACTCTGTTGTAACCATAATCTCAGCACTAACCATAGGCTCTTCCATATAATCAATCTCAGATGGGTCAGGCATATTGGATGGATTGGTAAGCTCAATAACTTCTCCGTTAGTCTTGTGAATCTTATATATAACTCCCGGAGCTGTTGTTACAAGGTCAAGATTGTACTCTCTTTCCAATCGCTCCTGAATAATCTCAAGATGTAAAAGTCCAAGGAAACCGCATCTGTAACCGAATCCCAAAGCAATAGATGTCTCAGGCTCAAACTGAAGGGAAGCATCATTAAGCTGTAACTTCTCTAACGCTTCTCTCAAATCCTGATACTTTGAACCATCTGCGGGATACATACCGCAGTAAACCATAGGATTAACCTTCTTGTATCCCGGAAGTGGCTCTGTGCAAGGATTATTACAGTCAGTTATAGTATCACCCACACGGGTATCCGAAACATTTTTAATACTGGCTGTAATATATCCAACCATACCTGCTGAAAGCTCATCGCACGGAATAAACTGTCCTGCTCCGAAGTAACCAACCTCAACAACCTCTTCAACAGCTCCCGTTGCCATCATCTTAATCTTAGTGCCCTTCTTAACCGTACCCTCTTTAACTCTGCAAAATACAATAACACCCTTATACGCATCGTACAAAGAGTCAAATATAAGTGCCTGAAGCGGATTATCCGGTGAACCTGATGGTGCCGGAATCTTCTCAACAATACTTTCAAGAACCCCTTCAATATTAATACCGTTCTTTGCCGATATAAGAGGAGCATCCTGTGCCTCAATACCAATAATATCCTCTATCTCATCAATAACACGTTGTGGTTCAGCACTTGGAAGGTCAATCTTGTTAATTACAGGGAACACATCCAAATCATGATCAAGTGCCAGATATACATTAGCAAGAGTCTGAGCCTCAATACCCTGTGCCGCATCCACTACAAGAATAGCTCCATCACAAGCCGCCAATGCTCTTGAAACTTCATAGTTAAAGTCCACATGCCCCGGTGTATCGATAAGATTGAATATATACTCCTCACCATTGTTTGCCTTATATACAGTACGCACTGACTGCGCCTTTATAGTAATTCCGCGCTCACGTTCAAGATCCATATTATCAAGAACCTGTTCCTGCATCTCCCTGCTTGTAAGAAGTCCTGTCTTCTCAATAATACGGTCCGCAAGGGTGGATTTACCGTGATCAATGTGAGCTATAATACTGAAATTTCTAATATTTTTCTGGTTTATTTTCGCCATATTTCTTCTCCATTACGTTTAACTAAAAACCAATGCGCACACTTTGCACATTATATACTATTTTCTATAAATATGGCCTGGTTGTCAAGTAAAAAAGGAAGGAAATCTATGAATATTTCACCATCTCTTTTTTCAAGCGGCCTATAATCTTTTTCTCAAGTCTTGATATGTATGACTGAGAAATCCCAAGCATATCCGCCACTTCTTTCTGGGTTTTCTCTGCACCATCACTGGAACTGAGCCCATATCTAAGGTCAACTATAAGCCTCTCCCTGTCTGACAATTTATTAATAGCCTTGTTAAGCATCTTACGCTCTGCTTCATTTTCAAGATCCTTGTATATTATATCCTCATCAGTACCCAGTATATCTGACAAAAGCAACTCATTGCCGTCCCAATCAACATTAAGCGGCTCATCAATAGACACTTCCGCCTTAGTTTTACTATTCCTTCTAAGATACATAAGAATCTCATTTTCTATACATCTTGACGCATATGTTGCAAGTTTTATATTCTTATCCGGCTTATAAGAATTAATTGCCTTAATAAGTCCGATAGTTCCTATAGAAATCAAGTCTTCCACGCCGACACCTGTATTATCAAATCTTTTTGCAATATAAACCACAAGTCTTAGATTATGCTCTATCAACTCTGACTTTGCTTTCTTATCATCATCACTTCCAAGCATACTAATCATCCTGGCCTCATCATCAGCCTCAAGAGGTGCCGGCAACACATCCGAACCACCTATATAATGCACATCCGACTGCTTTAAAAACATCATATTCTTAAATGTCGGAACCACCTTTAATTGAAATCTATCCTGCACTGCAACCTTAAACAACATATTAACCTCCACATTTTTGCATCATTTTAAAACTTGCGCATTGATAAGCATATGATATTCGTCATCACTTGAAAGTGCGGTATCAGCAAGCCCAATCAATGCATTTTCCACTTTTATTTCACTATCTTTTTGGTATATGTACATATTATCTACTGTTATCACTTCCAGAAGCCCGTGTTTACACCCCAATGAACTAAAGGGAATAATGTGATACCGACACTTCTGTAAATCATTTATTTCACCAAGAACTTTGTTAAAATGTGTTTTTTCCGCCACACATACAGGCTTTCCTACATATGGATCAACAAGTACATTACCTGTATCTATCATTGCTTTAAGTTCAATATATTGATTGCATATATCTATGCGTACTTTGCATATCATATCTGCATAGACCTTAATTCTGAACAATTGTACACATATCAGATAAAGCAACAACAAAGATACCCCCACAAATATCACTAAATCAGTATCTTTCAATATAACCTGATTAACTATATACCCGGCATAGGTATTGTAGTAAAACATATGTAATGCTCCAGCCAGCACAAAAGTGACACCATAAAGTACTAAAACACCTTTTAACAGTTCCTTAAATCTACATTTCCAAGCACATATCCTAATCATAAAAAAACTGATTAAAACATATGTACATATAATCATTAACCAATGTATCTTTTCCGGCATAATAATCTCAATTACAGACCATACGGCACCTAAAGTGGCAGCAAACAGAAGTCGCAGCTTAGTGGCAGCAAACCTGCAGACTTTATTCACTATGTACAGAACCACATAATCCATACAAAGATTAGTCAAAAAAAATACATCCACATATATTACAATTGTCTTATCACCTCCTGACAATGTGTATTATATATGGATGCGTTTGAAAAAAATGTCACTTAAAGCACTTGTATTATTATTTTTTTCGTATATAACATTACACTATAATTTACCTTGTTGATACCAGAGCATACACTTTTTTAACGTAATCCCCTTCTCCAGACAGATTACTTCTTCCGGCTCTTCTATATCCTCCAACGCCACTGCTACATCACAACTTGCAACCTTTCCACCGTTAACAGTAGTTGCCGTAATAGTTACAAACCCTTCTCCAACCGCTGTAACTACACCTTGTGAATTCACTGTCGCTACTGAAGTATCGCTACTCTTCCATACAACAGACTTGTTAGTTGCATTATTAGGCCAAACAGTTGCTGTCAGCCCGACCTTTTGTCCTTTCTCTTCCAGCAGTGCCTTGTTTTTATTCAAATTAACGCTTGTACACGAAACCACTTTAACAGCATTAGCCGGTTTAGATCCAACCGATACGGGTTTTTGCACTGTTGCGTTGGATTTAACATACCAATACCGGTCGGCCATCGCTATAGTTACAGTTGCAGTATCAGTCATCGGAAGTCTCCCTGATGCAATCTTTGGATTAGGGTCCGCATAATAAAACACTCCATCTGTGTAATCCGTAAGCAATACCGCATGAGTAGAACCACCACGATTATTTACTGCACTTGTAACCCTATCCTCATCAAATAAAACCACACCTTCCGGATGTTGTTTCAAAAGTTCAATCAAATACGTCTTTTTTGCATCTTCTCCCGTTGGAAGAAGTGTATGTGAAACTGAGAATCCTTTATATGTATAATTCCAATACACACCTTTTCCCTTAACCCAGGCAGTAGAGTACATAGCATCTGCCGTTATACTTTTCCAATTCTTATCGCCCTTTATAATGGCTGCTCTCCTAAGCATCATAGCATTAGAACATAGAGTACATGTAACAGAGCCAACCGGTTGCTTAATAAACACCTCAGAAGCATTAATATCAGAAAATGTCTTAGTATCAACAGCAGCATCAACTTGTACATAACTGCCACTTATAACAGATAATACAAAAACAACTGTCATCAACAGCGAAACAATCCTTTTTAATTCAAATTTCATAGGCAATCTCCTGTATCTTAGACTAATCCGTTAAATCAGTCCTGTTAATATCACATAATATTCAGTCAGTGGATATTCTTCCAATATACCCTGACACAGTAAAATTCACACATAAATCTAATACAACAATACCACTTTGATATAAAAATGTCAATATTTTACAAAGGCATTACAATACAAAAAAGCTGCCCCTTAAACGAAACTTCGTCTAAGCGACAGCTTATTAATTCAATTACATTACAATTGTTAATTACTTCTTACCCTTCTGCAAGAATGTAGGAATGTTAATTCCCTTTTCCTTAACATTACTTGTCACAGCTGCCGGCTGCTTAATTCCCGGCAATGGCTGTACAGGCTGTGAAGGAGCCGATGTTGTGCCTGCACCTGAGTATGTATAATTCTGCTTTACTGCTGATGTCTGAACAGGTCTTCCCATACCT
>JAFQIQ010000145.1 GCA_017397445.1 Lachnospira sp. | reverse complement strand
GGGGTGCAGTTAAGAATTTAAGTATGGAAGCATTCGCTGTAGTTTCTTCTAAGGATATGCAATTCATACTTGATTTGAAGGCTAAGAACGGTGGTCGCGACATGGTTACTATCAAGACATTGGGTAAGGATGTAGTCATGACTGAAGACATCTATAAGTTGCTTGCTGCAGAAGAACGTGCAGGAATCAAGGTCGCTGTTGACGGCTATATTACTATTCCGGCTGATGCTGCTCCAGATGCTATCAATTTGTTGGCTACAGACGCTAATCCTAACGCTAAGACAATCATTATCAATAAGGGTACTCAGGTTTTGGCTAAGTCTGTATACAATTGCGACATCATCAATGAAGGCAAGATTACAGAAGCTGAATACGTAAATGCAACTGTAAATGGTAACATTACAAATGCAGCTGGTGCTGAGATGACTGTAACAACAGTTAATGGCAATGTTGACAACAAGGGTATTGTTACAATAACAACAGTTAACGGTAATGTTCATAATGGTAAGTACATGGTAGAGAAGGATGATGAAAGTGTTGCTCCTGTTACTACAGCTACAGCTACTATCGGTAGAATTGATAATGTTGGTATTGGTGCTTCGTCTGCTCGCAACTGGGGTGTATTGAATCTGAATGAATCAGATGATAACACATCTATCAGCAACAAGTATTGTGGTAAAATCAATCTCTTGGGTGGTTATGTATACTTTATCACTAATCGTGGTGGCGAAGTAAATGTAGTTGAAGAATCTAAGGTTTATGGCTTGATCAATGACGGTGGTATTGTAAATGTTAACGATAATTTGACTATTACCAATAATTTGAAAAACACTAATGATGAACATGCTACAGTTGCCACTATCAATGTTGTAGAAAATGCAGCCTTGAAGGGTAATGACGGTAAGATTAACAACGATAAGAGTGCTGTTATCAATGTAGCTGGTAAGTTGTCTGACAATGTATTCAATGCAGGTTTGATTAATGTTATCGAAGATGGTATTGTTGTTGTTAATGATATTTATAACCAGATTGTCGGTACAATTGATGTAACTGAAGCTAACGCTACAACTTCAGCTCAAGCTGCTAAGTGTGTGAATTCAAAGGATATGTACTTTGCTTATACAGTAGGTGAAGAAACAACCGCTACTGAATTGGTTGCTGCTTTGAAGGCACGTATCTCAGACATTAACTATGGTGTGAACCCAATCAAGTTGACATGGGGTGCAACAAGTGCTTCAGAATTTGCAGATATGCTTGATTCTGCCAACGCCACAGATGTTACCATCAATAATAACTTGACTCTTACAGCAAACACTCGTTTCCAGGATGTTGTAACTGACAAGTTTATTGTAAACGGTTTCTTGACAATTGCAAATGGTAACTCATTGGAAGTTCCTGAAAATGTTTGTATTGTTGTAAATGGTACTTTGAAGGCTAATAACTGGGCTAAGTTGATTGGTTCAAATGTAACAGTATGTGGTGAAGGTGAAGTAATCACTGCTTCAGGTGTTACAATTGAATGGACAAAGAAGAATGGTTCAAATATCACTTGGACAGGTAACAAATAATAGCTAAATATTGTTTTATCAAAAAAATTAATGAGAAATAAGTTGTTTGCTTATGCTTCATTAATCTAGAATTAAGAGGGTGTGTTAAAATGACGCACCCTCTTTTATAGATTATAGAGAAATCAATAATAAAATTGAACGCATGAAAATAGGTGAATTAACAGAAAATGAGAATATTTATCTTCCTCCCAACGTGGAACTTCTTTTTGTGAAGGTAGAAAAAGGATTTGCCGGAAGTGATGGTAGTTCCACCGAAGGTTATGATCGGGAACCGGAAGACGAGTTTTAATTTACTATTGTTTTATTTATAAAAGTATCTATCATGAAGAAGAACATTTTGTATACAGCTGTATTTATGACAGTTGTGTTAGCTAGTTGTTCACAGGAAGAGCAGTTAGGCATGAATAATGAAGTGAAGTCTGGCTTTATCGGAACAATGGAAAAATTGGATTCTCGTATTGCCTTGGATGGGAATGATATGGTTGTTTGGTCAGAAGGCGATGAGGTGTCTATCTTTGAAGGCTATAACATCAACAGCCTTTATAAAGTATCAAACATTACTGATGCTATAGCCAATTTTGAATTTGTCAGCTATACAGCGCCTGAAGAAATGGTTGATTTGGGCTGTAATTATGCGATATATCCTTATGATAAAGCAAATACGGTCAGTACTGAGGGAATAATTACGGCTCCGATAGAATCAGAGATTACATACTCTAAGGATAATATCATAGACAAAGCATTGATGGTGGCTAAATCGGATGGTTATGACTTGAATTTTACTAATGCACAAGGTATTCTTCTGTTGCGTTTAAATGCACAGATTCCAATCAAATGGGGCAAGATTATATCTATTAAATTGACCTCCAATGCTGAAAACAAATATCTGAGTGGTACGGCCACAATGGATTATAGTACATCAACTGATGGCAAGCCTGTTGCTAAAATCACGGCTAATGGAAGTACTTATTTGAATGTCACTTTGGCTGATGATTTGCAATTGCTTCTTCCTGGTACAAAAAACGGAGAATATGCGGATTACTATATCCCGATGGTTCCGGGAACTTATGAAGCTGGTAAATTAACATTAACCATTATTTTTGAGGGTAATAAGACTTATACGACAACAAATAGTAAAGATATTACTATTTCCCGTAGTAGTATTCAGCCTTTGAAACATACGCTCAGTGCCGGTGAATTTACAGGCGAGATAGAAGGATTGTGCAAAGTACAGTCAGCAGAAGATTTGCTGAAATGGGCTTGGCTTGTAAATAATGAGGATAATACTTTGGGATTGAAATTAGAAAATAACATCGAGATGCTTCTTTTTACCATTGAAGAGGATGCAGCAAATAAGACATATAAGTTTACTGAAACTCCTATCACCGTTGAAGACGGTGTACCTTCGGGAAGTAACTGGATTCCTGTCTGTGGTGGTTTAAGCAGTTTGAGTGAAGCATATAGTGGACATATCGAAGGTAACAACAAAACAATAAAAGGTCTTAGAGTAGTAGAAAATACCGATCAAGTAGGTTTTATTGGAGCT
>JAFQIQ010000144.1 GCA_017397445.1 Lachnospira sp. | reverse complement strand
TAGCTAAATAAAGAATGTTGGCTACAGATAATTGATAATAACAAACAGTTAGAGAATTTTTCAGGCAAAAGTTTTTATGTGTTTAATCCGCTTACTAATGAGCGTTTTGAGGTTATGCCGGAAGTTGCGAAGTATGATTTTGCAAGATATGTGTTTGTTAACAGGGAAAGAGATTACACTATATTTACATCAGCTAAACAGCTTAATGAACAGGATGTTGAGATTCAGTTTTATAAATACAACATATATGATGGGACATTTCTTTTGTTCTATACTAAGGTTGCAAAGCTGACTGCTATTAATGAAACGTACTTTATTAAGGTATTTGCATTGCTGGAAGATTATTGTATTATTGAGTTTATTGATATATTAAATGAAACACAAAAATATGAGCTTGTTGTTAAGAATTATAACAGTAAAAAGTCTTTAACAATCAATAATAAGCTGCTTAATGAGTACGGGCTTGACAAGATTGTACCTTTGAGCGGCAATTTATGTGCTATAAAGATAGGTGATGAGATAATTGGAACCATCAATATTAATCGTTTTGTGTCAGATATGATCATTGGTCTGGATAATATATATATTGATGTGCTTGATAAAGGTAACGGGCAGTTTTGTGTTCCGTATGTCAGGAGGTACAGTGATAATCTGACATATATCAAGAGAGACAATACAACAGGTAATGAAGAGATTGTTATATACGATTACGAAAATAAAGTCAAGAAAGTCAGGTTTAATGATAATATAGATGAGAATTCAGATCTTAAAAAGATTTATGTTATTAATAAAACCCCATATTATTTCGTTAATGTATATGATGGTGTGAGTATTGTTAATCTTAATACACAGAAAGCTGAAGCGGAGCTTTATAATAATCTTGAAGTTAAGTTTGTGTCAGGAGACCTGATTGTGGCCTGTAAACGCTTAAGAAAGCATTTTTTCATAGGTAAAGAACGGGAACATATTGAGGTATACAGATTTCCGGATACAAAACATTCCGTGTATAGTATAAATGGTCAATATGGCTGTTGTGTGGAACATTTTGATAATTTACTTATTTTTGTTAATTAATTATTTGGAGGAATTATGGTTACAGAAAAGACTATAGAAAGAATTAATGAGTTATATAGAAAGTCAAAAGCGGAAGGACTTACAACTGCAGAGGCAGAAGAACAGAAGCAGCTGAGAGCGGAGTATATTCAGGCTTTTAGAAATAATCTCAGGGGAACTTTGGATACTATTAAAATCCAAAATCCGGACGGTTCTATTATTGATGTAAAGAAGCGTCACGACGAGAAAATAGAGAAAGAAAAGGCGGAGGCTGTTAAGAATGCTAAGGAGAATGGTAATTAATGACTAAGTCTGAAGCGAGAGCTCTTGTAAAAGCGAGAAAAAGTTTAATGTCAAAGGAAGAAGTGCTGGCAAAGAGCCGGAATATAGTGAACAGACTTATGGAATTGAAAGAATTCTGTAATGAAAAAAAGGTTCTTGTGTATGTCAGTTATAATGAAGAAGTGGACACTTGGGAGCTTATAGAGAGATGTTTATCATTGGGGAAGGAAGTTTATGTACCTAAAGTTTACGGTGAAACTATAAAATTTCATAAAATTAACAGCTTTTCATTGCTAAAAGCAGGAAAATATGGTATAATGGAGCCAAGTAATGAGTTTCGAAGTGAATGGGATAATCTGTCCGGTGTTATGATTATGCCGGGGTTGGCATTTGGCAGAGATTTTAGCCGTGTAGGTTATGGTGGCGGCTTTTATGACAGGTATCTGTCGAGAAGTCTTGGAGCATTGAAAAATAAACTTACGACAATTGCGGTATGTTTTGATTTTCAGATAATGGATAGTGTTGATGTTGAAGATTATGATTACAGACCGGATATAATTGTCAGTGAGTCTGAAGTTTTACGAAGGACTATATAGCAAAGCGAGGTGTTGTTATGTTAGGGGCTGATAAGTATATAGAATTTTTATCAGTTATGGATGAATGTACGGACAGTTATATGTTTGTATTTAATTTGACTGACGATGAATATTTGATTTCTGAAAAGGCAGTGGACAAGTTTATGTTAGATGGTAATTCATTTGACAATGCTACATCAGTTATCAGTTCGGCAGTCTATCCGCCTGACTTGGGAATGCTTGTTGTTGATGTTGCAAAACTTCAGAGCGGACAAAGTAATATGCACAATCTTGAATACCGTTGGCTTGACAAACAGGGGAATCCTATATGGATTGCCTGTAAGGGACGGGTAGTTCAGGAAGGTGAAAAGAAGCTTCTTATTGGAAGTATTACTGAAAGAGGTAAGAAGAATAAGTATGATAATATTACCAGTCTTTTAAGCGAGAGTGTGTTAGAAAGCGATTATGCTGAGCTTGGTAATATTGAGCATATGACAGGTTTTTTGCTTTTAATTGGTGTTGACAACTTCAAAAAGATTAATGAAAAGTATGGAACAAAAAGAGGCGATAAGGTTCTTGCCGGCGTTGCCAAATGTATAACAGAATGTATAGAAGAAGGGCAGAAGGTATACAGACTTAAAGGTGACGAGTTCGCTGTATTAAGCCTAGGTGATTATGATACAGCCATGACAGATGCAAAAGAATTGTACAAACGTATTCGTTCAAGGATTGACTGGTATATTGAGATGAAGGATTTCAGTTCTTTTTACACTATATCAGGCGGTGCAGTTGCCTTTGACACCAGTTGTGATACATATAATCATATTACGGACTGTATGAAATTTGCTTTACATACTGCCAAATTAAGAGGTCGTAACACATTTGCACCATATTCTCAGGAAGATTATGATGCTTATATTCGTAAGATGGATATTCAGGAAGAGTTAAGAAGAAGTATTATTAACAATTTTGAAGGGTTTGAGGTGTATTATCAGCCGGTTATAAGAGCGGGCAGCGAGAGACTTTATGGTGCAGAGGCTTTAATAAGATGGAATAACAGAGTGTATGGTTTTATGTCACCGGTGGAATTTATACCGCTTCTTGAGGAAAGTTCGCTTATTATTCCATTAGGTAAATGGATTATCGAACAGGCGGTAATGCAGTGCAAGGAATGGATGCACATAATTCCGGATTTCACTATGAATATTAATCTTTCATTTGTTCAGATTATGAAAAGTGATATTCTTAAAGATGTGTTGGATTGTGTGGATTATCATGGTATCGAGCATAATAACATAGTTTTTGAAGCCACAGAGTCCGGCGAGCTTGAAAGCAATAATGCAGTTAAGAGTGTTCTTAATTCATTTAATAATAATTGTTTCAGATTAGCTATTGATGATTTTGGAACAGGCTACTCTAATCTTAGGTATATCAGAGATATGCTTTTTAGTATAATTAAGATAGATAGAATGTTTGTAAAGAATATTGATAAGCAGGATGATAATTATACGCTGGTTAAATATATTATCGAGATGGCACACAGTCTTAACATAAATGTATGTGTAGAAGGTGTTGAGACAGAGGAAGAGCTAAATAAAGTAAGGAATTTGGGTGCAGATTGTATCCAGGGATATTATTTTGGAAAGCCTATGCCAAAGGATGATTTCGCAGAGAAGTTTCTTGGCGAGGGAAGTAAGTATCTGTAGAAAAGTATGATGATAGTGGTGTGATTGTGTGCAATTACACCACTTTTTTAATGATGAGGATTGGATATGAATATTAGGGTTACTGTTAAGCAATTAGGAAAAAAGCGGAATAAAATCACTGATATGGATTTTAAACTGGATAATACGCCTAATACAGTGTATGAACTTATTAAAGAAGCGGTACATACCTGTGTTTTAGAATATAACAGGCGTGTACAAAAAGGTGAGGATGAGGTGTGTCTTACGAAACAAGAGATTGAGGATATGAGTGAGATAGGAAAGATAGCCTTTGGTATTAATTACGGCGGTAAAACAGCTTGCGAAAATGAGGCAGTGGAATCAGCTGTTACGGCCTATGAAGATGGTTTGGTCAGAATATTTAAAGGTGAAGATGAACTTACTGAGTTGAATCAACCAATTGATATAAAGGAAAATGACGGATTTACATTTATAAGGCTGACGATGTTGGCAGGAAGTATGTTTTAAACAATTGGAGGGGTACGATGTCTGAAAAGAATAAAGAAGAATTGGCTAATATGTACAAAGAGGAATTTGCACAAAAAAGAGCTATATTTAAGGCGGGACTTAATGATGAACAACGTAAATTTATAATTGAAGTGGAAAGTAAAACGTATGCAGGAAAGTCGTCCTATTACAAAGCATTTTTTAATGGACTTTCTAATGGAAAGTATAAGAGACCATCTGATTTTGTGAATGATAAGCTGGATTGGATTTTTGACGGATATATATATAGGCGGTTTAAAGCAGCATTGTGTTATGCGTTGGATCATTCAAGGGATTGGGCATATTCTACATCCTATTACAGACGCTCTTTCAGAAGTTCACAGTATTATATGGACAGGCTTTTGGGAATTATGTATGAATTTCATAGTCAGATGAATATTGATAAAGATGTGTGTGATATTCTGAATCTGAATCTGAATGATATGGAGAAAGCCTGCTTTTTATCGAGAAATGACTGGAGACCTTGCGGATGCAGTGAAATGGGGATTGCCTATGAACTTGATATGAACAATTCTTTGGTGGAGTCGGCTGTCGAAGAGATTATTATGGGAGACAGTGAAGTCCCTATGCAGAATTTTATAATTAGGGGAATTGTTAAAAGTAATAATGTTAAGATGCATGAGCTTTTGGGGAAATTGCTTCTTGCAGCAAAATTGCAGGAGGGGTTAAGACAGAATATCTGTGAGAATATGGATATAGGTACCATACCGGCTTTTAAAAGTATATTAAAAGTTATAGTGGATAATAATCTTATAAGGTTTTCGTCTGTAAAGAGAGCTGTCGGAACATGGCTTGGTCTTATAGAACCTGATT
>JAFQIQ010000143.1 GCA_017397445.1 Lachnospira sp. | reverse complement strand
TTTTGTAATAGGTCGCTGTCTTCACGAAGCTCTCGGATTCGTTTATACATATAGTCACCCCTGACTTTATTATACACAAACCAAATTGGTATATTGACAAATAAACCGAATTGGTTTATAATGCTTCTTGAAAATGGGCGGAGAGCCTTTTTTGACACTATAATACAGGAGTGAAGACTATGAAAAAGCTTTTAAGTATTGTTCTGTTAATCGCAATGCTTCTTTCGACAGCTGCACTAGCTGTGCCGAGTGCGGTGACGGTGAGTGATTTGGTGGTGGAAATGCCGATGGTTGAAGCAGGTTTTGAGGAAACCGATGGTGAAGCAGATTTATTCTTGGAATCAAAGTATACTCTATCAGATTCCTATAAATCCGGTAAATATTATACTGCTTTATGTAATGTAAATTTAACTGGAAATGAAGTCACAGATATTATAAATGTGGCGTTTTCGCAAGAAGGGTATTGTGAAGGTTCTTCATCGAGTCAATTAGATGGTGAAACAACACCAACTGGTAATTATAATTATACCGAATATGGGCGTTGTCATGGCAATGTTGATGGTGCATGGTGTGCTTATTTTGTTAGTTGGTGCGCAAGACAAGCAGGTATATCTACAAATGTAATAAGTTCCACGGGTGGAGCATGGTTAAACGGTGCCGGATTTAATAATCTTA
Source organism: Lachnospira sp. (assembly GCA_017397445.1). Taxonomy (GTDB): domain Bacteria; phylum Bacillota; class Clostridia; order Lachnospirales; family Lachnospiraceae; genus Lachnospira. Next base: position 5,451 of record JAFQIQ010000143.1, on the reverse strand, counting down.
CTCGAATTGAAAAGAACGATTCATCTAATAAGCCTAAACGTGGAGACTTGATTTTTTTCGATTGGTATTCAAATGGAACCGGAGAGTCACACTTTGATCATGTAGAAATAGTTTATGATGTGGATAATACGTATGTTTATTCTATAGGTGGGAATTCAAGTTCCAATAATGTCAAAACAAGAAAACTACTTTTAACAAATGGTGAAATCAAATGTTATGGTCGTCCCAATTACACCACTAGCAACAATGCAAGCGATAGAATCGAAGATTTAAAAAAACTATTTCCCAGCGGAAGCTTTTTTAGCGTTAATGGTCAGGCATGTAGTCATACGTCGAGTGAAACTTGCTCCAATTGCAACTTAGTTAATGTTTTAAAACGAGATGATTTGAAAGATTATCGTTTTTCAGATGGAGGCTCTTGGACATGCTTAGGCTTTGCTAAATTTGCGTGGTATTTTATACATGGTAAAATTTGGAGCGGCAGCTACGATGTTATAATTAATAAAGGGACTGCCAACAAGGATTTCTTTAATCAAGCAGTGCCCGGTGATATGATTTATTATTTTGATGCTTCCGGAAATTTTAGACACGCAGCAATATTTTGTAGTGCGGGTGACACTTCGGCTGTAGTATATCACGCAAACACAGGTGGAGTACCAAACAAGGTTAATTGTGGCAGTTGGAGTTATTCATCCATGGCAAGTAATTACGGAAGCGGTTCGTTTGTCAGATTGCTTCGTATAAAAGGCTATGTTTCTGAAGATAAGTGGTCACCCAACACCATGATTTTGACTGCAAACATGTCGTACATAATAGGAGAAGCAATATCAACCGGCGGCGAAATGGACTATTACGAATTCACACCAACCCAAAGTGGAAAGTATGCAATTTATTCCACAGATACAACTGACACACAGGTGTATTTGTATGATGTCAACGGAAATGAGCTTGCGAATGATGATGATAGTGGAGACGGATTTAATTTTTCTCTTACATATGATTTGACAGCGGGCACCAAGTATATTTATGGATTAAAATTTTATGATTCATCTTTGACTGGTGATTTGCGCTTTACTTTTGGACATGTGTATACAGTAAACTATAACGCAAATGGCGGAACGGGAGCACCGGAAAGCCAGTTAAAACTGTATGGAAAGGACCTCACCCTTAGCGATGTAATACCCACAAGAACAGGATATACATTCAAAGGCTGGTCAACAAGTGCAAGTGGAAGCGTGGCATATGCATCGGGTGCGACATATTCAAGTAATAGTTCTGTAACTCTGTATGCTGTTTGGGAACAAGATTATATTGCCTCCGGTACTTGCGGGGATAATCTTACATGGGTACTTGAAAATGACGGAACATTGAAGATTAGCGGAAATGGTAGAATAAACAGGAGTCCGTGGTATACCTACAAAGAGTCAATAAAATATGTTATTATTGAGTACGGTGTTACATATATCGGCGTAGAAATATTTGATTCTTATAAAAATCTAGAGAGCGTAGTAATTCCTAATAGTGTGACGGAAATAGATGATTATGCATTTTATGCGTGTGAAAAACTCACAAAGATAGAGATTCCGGACAGCGTAACGGTTATAGGGCAAGCCGCATTTTCGACTTGTGTAAACCTCGAAGAAGTTTCAATGCCGAACCATATGACAGAAATGCGCGGCTATGCGTTTTATAATTGTCGTAGTCTTAAAAGTATAGTTATTCCGGATGGAATACCATGGCTTGGCGCCACATTTGAGGGGTGTACTAATCTCGAAACAGTGAAAATCCCAAATAGTGTAATTTCTATGGAAAAACCGTTTCACCTATGCAACAATTTATCTACAGTTATAGGGTATTCTGGTTCATGTGCACAAACATTTGCAGAGGAAAATAACATTACGTTTGTGGACTTGTCTCCCAAATATACCGTTTCCTACAACGCCAACGGCGGTAGTGGTGCACCTTCTGCACAAACAAAAGTACATGGCACAAATCTTACACTTAGCAATGTAATTCCCACACGAGATGGATATACGTTCCTTGGTTGGTCAACAACTCAGGATAATAGTGTTGAATATGAAGTGAGTGCAACATATTCCGCAAACAGCGATGTAACTCTTTACGCAGTTTGGGAAAAGAAAAAAACATGCCATGTTTATTATTATGAAAATCTAGGCACAGGGATTCCTGAAACGCAGGAAAAGATATATGACGAGAATTTGGTTTTGAGTACAGTTGTACCCACAAGAGAAAACTATTCTTTTGTGGCTTGGGGTGACTTTGATTTATATGACACAATGACAACAGAAATCTTCCAACCCGGAGACATATACACTCAAAACCATGATATAACGCTTTTCCCGATATGGAAAGCAGACGGTGCGTTAGAAATTGATTTGTTTGAACATGAGCCTGAGTGGGTAAATGTAGACAGAGCCGGTGTAACACATATCGGTGACAGTTACATTGAAATTGAAGTCTATGAGGGATCAGAAAACAGAGATGCGGCGATGTATGTTCCGTATCTCAGATTCAATGCGGCAGATTACCGTTATTTGATTATGGATGCAACTGTTGAATTGTATTCCGATGAACTTAATGGAATGCAGGTGTTCTTTACAACTGACAGTGATGGCACATTGAATGAAGAAAAGAGCATTTGGCATTGGTATGTTAACGATGAAGTAGGAAACAGCTACAGATATGTGTATGATATGAGTACGGTTGACGGCTGGGATGGAACAATTGAATGCCTTAGAATAGACCCGTTTAACGGTTCGGGCAAAGTTGTTATTAACAGTATTACTTTGACAGATACAATAAAGGTTGATTCTGTAGTCCTTGATAAGAGTGACGCTTTGTTGGTGGTTGGCGATGTGTTAACTTTGACTGCTGAAGTTGCCCCCTCCAATGCAACAAACAAAAACGTAACATGGTCTTCGACCAACGAAAACGTTGCAACAGTTGCAAACGGCACAGTTACAGCAATTGGTGAAGGTACAGCGACAATAACAGTCACAACCGAGGACGGCTCTAAAACTGCATCTTGTACGATTACCGTAAACAAGAAAGAAGAACCTGTTGTCAATGCAAAGGCTGTGTTTACCTTCTCGGATGTAACAGGCCGTCCCGGTGAGACAATAGATGTAAAGGTTTCTCTTAAGACCGAAGAAAAAATCAATACAATCGTGTTGTCGGGATTCGAGTATGATAAGGATTTGCTTACATTTGAAGGCTTCTATGACTATGACCATATAACGGATATGTCAATGCTTCCGCCTACATTTGATGAAAATAAAATGGCGGTGGCAATAGCCCTTTCTCAGAATCAGACATTTGATGGTGACATTTGTACTTTGAAATTTACAATTAACCCCGAAGCACCGGATGGAGCATTGGACAAGATTTCTGCAATATCCCTTATTAAACTCAGCTCTTTGGAGATTTCTTCAAAGGTTGTGGCTTCCAACGTTACAGTGAGAACAAGACTCAAAGGCGATATTGACGGCGATGAGGATGTGGATATTGACGATGCGGTGGCATTATTCCAGCACAGTGTGCTTCCTGATATATATCCTCTCGATTATATCGGTAACATTGACTTTGACAAAAACGGTTCTGTAGACATTGACGATGCAGTGCTTCTGTTCCAGTATAGTGTGCTTCCTGATTTATATCCGATAGATTAAAGAATTTATTTGTGGGTGAGCAGGCGTTATTTGCTAAAAAAGTAACAATTACTCACCTTTTCTCCTTCAAAAAATCGTTGACATAAAGGCATATTTGTGATACAATTACAATGATTGAGAATATATACCCCGAAATGTCAGAAAATTAAGGAGAAATAACATGAAAAGACGACTACTTTCCCTTGCATTGGCAATGCTTCTAACGCTCTTCGCGTTTTCTGTAAGTGTATTTGCTGATGACAGCGATGTCGGTACTGATATCGAAAACCAGTACAGTATGAGGTTCTTTGTTGACACGGTTGCTGTCGGCAATGACGATGAAACTGTACAGGTAAGTATCAATGTAGAAAGAAACGGCGGATTTGCTGCCATGATTTATCAGATTCAGTTTGATAAGGATGTGCTTTCTCTTGAACAGCAGCCCACTCTCGGAGACCTTGAGGGCTTTGAGTTTACAGGCGGACCTCTTCAGCAGGGAAAACATATCGGCATGCTTGTTTCTGCAGAAAATGTGTACGGAGATGGTGCGGTTGTTACATACACCTTCAAAATCAATCCTGCTGCAAAGTCCGGCACACATGAAATAGAACTTATAACAAACGGCGTTGCAGAGCTTCCCGATGGCGGCAAGATAGATCTTGAAATTTTCGATGAAAATTCATACCCCATTCTTGCTACAAGCACCATGGGCGGAATCACAATTCCCGGATATACCGTAACCTATGATGCCAACGGCGGCAGCGGTGCTCCCGACAGCCAGATTAAGGATAAGAACGATTCTGTTCGTATAAGCTCGGTAATTCCCGAGAGAGACGGTCATCAGTTCCTTGGCTGGTCGACGGACAAGACGGCTTCCTCTGTCAAGTATAAGGCGGGCGATAAGTACAGCGAAAATGCCAACCTTGAGCTTTATGCAGTATGGAAAAAGCTTGAAAATGTTGCCGGCGAGATTGACATTGCAGTTTCTGCTGTTGAAGGCAAGGCTGGCGACGAGATTGAAGTGGTAATCAGCGTTGCCAATAACCCCGGTGTCGGTGGTATGCAGTTTGACGTTGTGTTTGATGAAACAAAGCTTGCCTATAAGACAGCAAGTGTTGTCTCCTACGATGAGGAAAGCGGAATCACACTTGATTCCTTTATGTTCACAAAACCCAACATTGAAACCGTTACAAACAAATTGCCGATACTTCTTCTTGCCAACGTCGAAAACCTTGTAGGCGACGGAGATGTTCTCAAGATTACGTTTGAAGTTCTTGATGATGCGGAAGACGGATTTACAGACGTTTCGGTTATTCCTGTGGAATTCTTCAAATATTCGGGCGAGAATATGAGCGAAGCGACACTTGTTCCCAATATTACAAACGGCGGTGTTGAAATAGTAAGCCAGCTGCTTGGTGATATAGATTTGGATGAAGACGTTGACATCGACGATGCGATACTTCTTTTCCAGTACAGCGTTCTTCCCGATGTATATCCTATAGAATATAAGGGTAGCGTTGACTTTGATAAAAGCGGAATGGTAGATATTGACGATGCAATACTTCTTTTCCAGTATAGCGTACTTCCCGATATTTACCCCATTGGATAATGTGTAACTCAGGTAACACAAAGAAAGGATATTTGTTATGAAAAGAGTTTTATCAGTAATGCTTGCAGTGCTTATGTGTGTGCTTCCTTTGGCAGGAAATGTTACTGCGATTGAAGTTCCCGAAACAGCACAGGCGGTGTATACATTCAGCTCAGTAGCTAATTACCCCGGTGA
>JAFQIQ010000142.1 GCA_017397445.1 Lachnospira sp. | reverse complement strand
TATGGGATTATGGCTTTTATTATTTGCATAAGAGGATTTAGCGTAATTAAATCAAATTCAGTTAAAAGTATATTTTTTGCCATAATTCTGAACCTGCACAAATTATAATAGGATTACGATATTATATGCTTAAAATGCATATATATGATTGAGTTTAGGGTATATTTGATATGTAACCGGTGAAAGACAGGTCAAAGACCTGCCTTCCGGAAGATGTGGCATAGGACAGTCATTTGCTATGCCGACTTAACTTTGACATTAGTTGCAGCCACATCCGCAGTTAGAATTACAACCGCAATTGTTGCCACCAAATAAACTGTTGCCGTTACCGCAGAACAGGAGAAGCAGGATAATCCATATGCAGCTATTGTCGCAGCAGTCATTGCCGAAAGAATTGTTGTTGCCGCATCCGCCGCAGAGGAACAAAAGGATGATAATCCACCAGCAAGAAGAACCTCCGTTATTGCTAAATGCGTTGCCGCAACCACATCCACATGATAAGTCGCTCATTTTAAATACCTCCAAAATAACATTTACAATAAAATAATATGAAAATGAGCTTGTTTGTGTTACTATATTAATTGGGGAATTTTACAAAAAGGAGAAATCTTATGAATGTTACAGTTATAATACCATCATATAAACCTGATGATAAACTGGTAACCGTGGTGAAAAGCCTTGTAGATGAGGGCTTTGAGGATATATTGGTTATTAACGATGGAAGTGGTGAATCATATGAGCCGTATTTTAATAGTGTAGCATCCTACAAAGAGTGTACCGTTATTAAACATGAAGTTAATAAGGGAAAGGGATGTGCGTTAAAAACCGGTTTTCGTTATTGTATAGATAATCGTAAAGATATTAGTGGAGTGGTTACTGTTGATGGTGATAATCAGCATAAAGCCACTGATATAAAGAAATGCTGTACCACACTTCTGGAGGATAAGGATAAGGTTATACTGGGAGTTAGAGACTTTAGCGGTAGTGATGTACCGTTTAAAAGTAAGTTTGGTAATAATATGACCAGCTTTGTTTTCAGATTTGCCTGTGGAATAAAGATAAGTGATACACAGACGGGGCTTAGAGCCATTCCATATAAGTATCTTGATATGTTGTGTCGGGTTAAGGGTGAGCGATATGAGTATGAGACTAATATGCTTTTAGAGCTTAATAAAAGGCACATAGAGTTTAAGGAAGAAGTTATACAGACAGTTTATATAGAAGATAATGCATCATCACATTTTAATCCTATAAGGGACTCAATTAAAATATATGGTGTTATCTTTAAGTTTTTGTTTAGTTCAGCGGCATCTTCATTGATTGATATTGGGATTTTTTCTTTGCCGGGTTTATTACTTGTGGGAAAAGTCAGCGACTCTGCAAGAATATTTGTGGCAACATTGGTAGCAAGAGTGATATCTTCTATATTCAATTATACATTTAACAGAAATGCAGTGTTTGAATCAAAAGGGAATATAAGAGGCTCATTTGTGAGATATTATATACTTTGTGCTGTTCAGTTGTTAGTGTCTTATGGGTTAGTATACTTTATAACCCATATACTTGCACTAAATCCTATCCTTACAATTATTGCAAAGATAGTTGTGGATACAGTACTTTTTCTCATTAGCTTTCAAATTCAGAGAGCGTGGGTTTTTAAGGAGTAATTATACATGTCAGAAAGTAAACAGAAGTTTTTGATACATGGCGGAATACTGGCAATAACAGGAATATTGGTTAGAATAATTGGAATGTTTTATAGAATTCCCCTTGTAAATATTATTGGTGAAGAGGGCAGCGGTATATATAGTGTTGCTTTTAATATCTATAATATTATGCTGGTATTGTCTTCTTATGGTATGCCAATGGCAGTATCCAAGCTTATGTCAGCATATCTTGCAAAGAAAGAATATAGGAACGCAGGATTAATATATAAGTGTTCTCTTATTGTTTCAGCTGTAACTGGTGGTATTGCTGCAATTATATTATATTTTGGTGCGGAATTTATTGAGTCAATATATAAGGGCGTGCCGGGACTTGCCATACCATTGAGAGTGTTGGCACCGACAATATTTT
>JAFQIQ010000141.1 GCA_017397445.1 Lachnospira sp. | reverse complement strand
CTATTGTAGAAAGTGCTTTCGGCCTTAGAGCTGTTGCCGGCGGTGCACTGGGAAGCATGATGGTTGCTATGCAAATGGGTGTTGCCAGCGGAATATTCTCTAACGAAGCCGGACTTGGCAGTGCCCCAATCGCTGCAGCTGCGGCCAAGTGCGATTATCCGGCTGAACAGGGACTTGTTTCTATGACCGGAACCGTTATCGATACGCTTATTATCTGCACTATGACAGGCCTTTCAATAGTTATTACTGACACATGGAACATGGGACTTGAAGGCGTTGCCGTAACAACAAAAGCATTCCAGTTGGGACTTCCCTTTCCTGATGAAGTGGCGTCCTTTATACTTATGATTTGCCTCGTATTCTTTGCATTTACCACAATTCTTGGTTGGAATTATTACAGCGAACGCTGTCTTGAATATCTTGTAAGAGGAAACAAAAAGATTATAAGCTGTTACCGCTGGGCCTACATACTTTGTGTATTCATCGGTCCATTTATGACCGTATCTGCTGTCTGGACTCTGGCAGACATTTTTAACGGTCTCATGGCACTCCCCAACCTGGTTGCTCTGGTTGCTTTAAGCGGAGTCGTAGTATCAGAGACCAAAAGATATTTTGATAAGGTAAATAAATAGTTTAAATATATAAGGGTGTGATTTTACCAATCACACCCTATTTATTATGCGCTCATCCAAACTCGCTTTTAATAACATGATACAACTTTCCTCATCCAGCACAACAACTCCTGCTTCTTTGAGCATCGCTGCTGCAACACCGTCCCCTTCCACCAGTGTCTTAGAAAATGTACCGTCATACACCAGACCGCTTCCGCAAGACGGACTCCTTTTCTTCAATATAGCATATCTGCAGTTATATAGTTTAGCCAGATGCACGGCTTCTTTCGCACCACGCACAAAGTTATCCGTTACATCCTCTCCTGCACTATTACGAACTCTAAACTCATTCCCTTCCTTCCCTGAAACTATCTCCGACGGAAGTCTTGGTGTAGTCATTCCTCCAAACACCTCCGGACATACAGGTATAAGATTGTACTTTTCCATGAGCTGCGGTAAATGTTTTGCAAATTCCGGAATATCCTGACATTTTCCATCATATCGGCAATGCACTCCTAACAGGCACGCACTTACAAGAATATTTTCCATATATTTTTCTCTCCTAAATCACTCTATACCTACAGCCTTCTTTGCCAACCTGTCCGCCTCTTCATTACCTTCAACACCTGAATGTCCTTTTACTTTCACAAAATTCAGGCTAATTTTGTCTTTCACAGACTGAACATATTCATAATACGCAATTGTTCCCTTCTTATTGCGCTTCCACTCACCGGTTGCCCACATCTCAATACCACTGTAATCATAATATATGTCAAGTGATGTCATTCCCAGTTCTATGGCACGCTCTATGGCAGCCATACTCCCAAGCACCTCGCCGGCAACATTTCGCATAGAAGCCATTTCTGCGTCATTACCGCTTCCTGTTATAATCTCTCTATTGCCCTTGTACTCGATAAAACCACCATATCCGTAGACACCTGTTGCCACATTGAAAGAACCGTCCACGAAAGAAAATCCTTCAGACTTAATATCTGCTTTCTTCTCTCTTCCCATATAACTCTCAGCTTCCTCTAACGTTGGAAAACTCTTGTATTCAGCTCCTGCTACACCATGAACCATAGCCTTGCACTCATCCCATGTTCTGTATATCCCCGGAGTTAACCCTTTTCTAACTGCATAAAACTTGCTGGCCATAAACATCTCCTAAACTTTCTTTACTACATTATTGGGAACATATTCCTCTGAAATCAGCGGATTCATAATTCTTCCCATTATTCT
>JAFQIQ010000140.1 GCA_017397445.1 Lachnospira sp. | reverse complement strand
CTTCACATACTCAAACACTTCCTCCATGCTTGTCTCGCCTTCAACGATCGTCGCTGTAGTTCCGGACACACTAATAGAGGCAACCTTCACGATGTAAAGCTCGCCATTGTACTCGTATGCAAATATATCACCTGCCACAAGGCTTGTGATGTTAGAATCCACATTTTCAAATGTGTATGTACCCGTTGCATCGTCAACTGATGCAACAGTGTTTACGCCATCCACTGTTGGAATTAACTTTGTTGTGTCTGAGAAGACCGCAAAGTTGTTGATTTTATCGTCATCAAGGTTGAGAACCTTGTCCTGGTCGAAATCGTCTGTTGTCTTCGCCAAAAATGCCTGCATTGCCTCTGTGTAGAGATTGCTCTCGTACATAGTGCACATAGGCTGATATGTTATAGTGTCCACTAAGAATGCTCTTAAGTAGTAATACTGCGGAATCTTAGTTGCTTCCAGCTGCACTGTTGCTTCCCTTGTGTCCTTAGTTACCTCTGTAGCGTTGGATGTAAGCATTACCTTGCCGTCGTTATCATAAAGAGCTACGATAAGGGTACATTCCCCCAATGCCTCCATATCAACTGTGGCTGTATTACCTGACATCTCGATAGAGAATACATTGTAACCGTTGTTCTGCGCTTGCTCTTCTGTCTCTGTTGATAATGCATCCGACAAAAGATTACCGAAGCTGTTGGTTCCTGTTACTGTCATGTTGTCATCAAGAGACACGCCATCCTCAGATGTGCTGCCACTAGGCATGTTGCCATCAACCGCTACGTCACCAGCCACGTCACCTTCCTGCGAATCTCCGCTATCATTAACATCTTCCACTTGTGTATTTACTGTTTCAGCTGCGTACACGCTAACTGTCTGCAATGCACCAGAAGTTCCCATAATAAGAACCAAAAGCATCGCAACTACTCTCTTTAGAAATCTTAATTTCTTCACTTGTATACACCTCTCATATCTTAATCTGCATACGCTTACATATGTAACAATATATAATTTCCTTTAAAAATTGCTACATATGTAAAAAACACCTTATTATTTTTACATAATATACTAATAATGTCAAGAAATGCTTTTATTTTAGTAAAGTATTACTCTGGTAATTCACACATCACCTAATACGTAAAAAGGTGAGACTGGAAATAACATTTCCAATCTCACCCTAGAGTGACATAAAGTCTTATCAATTAATCCAGATAATGTAAATCTCTCTGAATAATCTTCAACACACTATAACCCTGTGCATTTCGACTATCCTTCGCCGCAATACCTATCTGTAAATCATTTTTAACAAGTTCTTCAAGCATAGCTTCTTTTGTATCGTCAGCTACATCCACCTTTGTCACAATCTCCCACAGGTTCGCTGTGTAAGAAGCACCATTCTTTACTGATTTGGTACTTGGTTTATCAATAACATATGTAGGTTTCTCATTCTCTGTATCATAACCTATGTAACAAAGTCTCTCGCCATCATCATACTTATTATTACGATTAGCATCGTAGAACAAGAATGCCTCTGCTATTCTACCGGCACCCAAAGCCATATCAGGATCAGTAATCTTATAAGTAAACTGTGTATTTACTGTATCATATGCAGTAAATCCGGCAGGAATACCCTCTGGGAAGTACTTTCCACGATAGAACTGTGAATAAAGTGTATCTGTTTCCTTTGTAGCATTCTCATACTCTATCTCCGGCTTACTGTTACCAGAAAGAATAGCTCTAACAAATGTGTTAACAAACAACTTCATCTCAGGGCTGGTACCTGTTGAATCAGTAATCTCTGAGTGACCGGCACTCGAATATGTAATATTACCAACTGAATATACATAGTAGTTATTAACAGCATCCTGACCTGTAGCACCAAAATACTTTGATGTTTTGTCAATTGTTGTAATTACCTTTCCTTTTGAATCATAAATAGGTTCTGTAGATGGTGTCTGCTCCAAAGTATACCACACTACAACATCATCAGCCTCAACTTCCTTTGTTTCTCCATCAACTGTAACAAGTTTCTTCAAATCTTCAAGATTAAGTTTGAAGTACTGTGCATGTGTTGTAGCAACCCTGATTGTCTCTGATGAATTCAATTTAGCATCATATACCTTATATGGATACTCTGTAATCTCACCACTGTTAAGCTTTGAAACTCTGTCAGTATTTCTGGTTGTAGTAAGCTTTCCATCAACAGTTAAGTTATTAAACAACGTATACCCCTTACGCTTCATATTCAAAGGATCAGTAAGTGCATATCCATCCTGCATACCAATAACAGTCTGGAACATCTGTGTAAATTTATTAAATTCCGAATAACTCTCAGCTTCATAATCCTCGTACTCTTCATCCTTTGTAGACCATGCTCTATACTTATATGACATACTATCATGCGTAAAGAGTACTGAATTACCGTTATCAATATATGCATTAATAGCATCTAAAGATTCCGCATCCAAATCCCCGGTAAAATATCCCTCTGTAACTAATTTACCTTTCGAAACACCATAATTATCACTAAGACCAAGTACAAGCATCGAATACTTATTAAGTTCAGCTTCCTTATCAACAATAGCATTGAATGCTTCCTTTGTATACTTAGTAACTCTAAGGTCCATATTGGTAATCTTTGATACGTTCTCAAATGATTTAACAAAACCACCCGACTGCAAATCAATATTAGACTTGCCATTATTATCTACTATCTGAATTACATCAACTGTTTTTCTTGTATCATTCCAAATAGCAAACGCACCTGTATTAACATTAACTCTTCCAGTGTTATCATCTACGATTTCCACTTTCCAAGCCATATATCCGTTAAGTGCTGTAGGCAGAGCAATCGGAATTTCTACGTCCCATGCGATAATATTACCGTCTTCATCGCGCTTTGGTGTATACTTAACCTTTTTACCCAATTCCATACTTGTAAGTTTATTAGTAGTTGAATCAAATGATGCATCAACCTCTACGTATTTGTTACCATTCTTAGTAACAACAGGACAAAGATTAGGCACTTCACCTGTAAGCGGCACAACCTTGCCATCTTCCATAATCATATCTTCGCTACACAATGCACCTAAAACTTTACCACCGTTAGTTACTGCATTACCAACTGTATCAGCTGCAAAATATACAAGTTCTGATTCATCTGAATCAAACTCTTCGTTGAAGATACTATCACAATCTCTATCCACATATATCTTCATTCGGAACGCTTCAACATTTGAAACCGTACCCTTGAAAACCATATTAGCAAGATTACTCTTCTGAACTATCATAGCTGCATCTAATGCACCTGTGCCCGAATAATAATAATCCTTAATACCATCAGGTCTTACCGATACATCCGGCTTAAGAATATATTTAACATAATCTGTTACTCTTTGTCCTTCTGACTTAGCTTCAAAATCCGCTGGAATAATGTTATATGCAGAACCAAACATCTGTGAAAAAGTATACATATTAAGCTTATACACATAAGTATCTCTTGCCGCTGCTGTTGTTTTACGATTGTATATCTGTTTATCAAGCACAAGTGGCATATCAGCCTTTAAATAATCAATAACCTTTTCATATGCCTTCTTAGTAAGGTCATTATTATAAACCTTATCATCACCATCAAGACCACTCTCATTATTGTAACGGGAATCAGTGCCATCATTCTTAATATTGGCTCCATTAACAGATGCATCATAATCATACGCACCAAGCAACACAAGATCATACTCTGCACGAATATCGCCATTGTAACCATTGAATGCGTTCATTGACATATGATCAATAGTAATTTTAACTTTAAATTTACTATCATCTACAACTGCATCTTTATTACTCTCATCGTATATATGAAGCTTACTTCCATCCGCACCATATATACCGAACCACTTACATACAAGTGTTTTATCATGATAGTTAGTATCATAATATCTGTATCTGCCGGCCGGCTCAATCTCAAGAACTTTGATATTAGCCCAACCACCTTCATCAACCGGAATAATCTCTACGCCACCACCATACGCACCAAGGATATACTCGATGACACCTGGTGTCTTAAGGTCTTTTTCCGCTAAATCAAGCTTAAACAAAGCATCACCATAAGCCGAACCTAAGTAATTACCATCCTTGTCATAATCACTTTTATATGCCTCGTTAGAACCAAACTCATTAGTTAAAGCATTATCACTGTTAAATGCATAAGTTGATTTACTAAGGAACCTTTGCTTATCTGTATCAGCTGAATAAGCAGGATATAAATTTTTCTCATTTACATTATAACCAGGTACATAATTACCATCCTCATCAGTGTACCCTGGAACATACTTAGACAAATATCGATTTGGTGCATAACCATATGCATTCCATGTATATACACCATTAATCGTAAAATCATTTTTAGGCAGACTCTCATGTGGAATTTTAGATGGCTCAACAAACATATCACCACCAAATGGCAACTCTTGCTCTCCCACTTTATTTTTAAGTGTCACCCCAAACTGTTGTTCATAATATTCATCAACATTAAGATATATCTTTAATGCATCTACTTGCTCACCACTTGCATTCTTGGTTTTCTCTATACAGAATCTACCAGCATTACCAACATATGAATTCGCTATTTCCTTGCCATTTTTATCCTTTTCAAGTTCATATGCAAAATCCATAACAAACACATCTGAATCAATACCACACTGTAATAAACATATACGTGCGATATTAGAATGAACATTATTATAAGCACTCTTATCAGTAGAACCAATAATCAACGCTTTACGATTAATTACGCTCTCCATCTGAAGATACATTGCTACATCTGCTGCTAAATCAACACCACCGAGCTCCCACGCTCCATGTCCTCTAGCGACTGTATCACCTGTCAACTTCTCATACAAATCAAAAGTTGAACCATTGTGGGAAGTACCACATATATAAACAAGACCGGCATTATCAATATCTTCCTTAGTAACCTTATCAGCCACCTTAGGTACAATCTTAATCTTGTCTTCCATATTAGTATCGCCGAATATCTTATATGCAAAATAATTCTTTACACTTGTTCCATCTGAGAGCTTTCCAACTTTTTCATAGGCCTCAACCATTACTTCATTACCACTGCTATCAACCTGTGGCACCATAACTTTCTCATACAAAACTCGCTCAAGATTTTTCAAGTCATAATCAATCGCTTCTGCTGTAATCTGCTCACGTAAAGTATATACAGTCTTTCCTGTCGAATCAAGCTTATTTTCATAATACATCTTACAATCGCCAGGTGTAACCAATACTTTAACATAATCATCAAATATTCTAACTTCTTCACCAATGTATGCATTAAGTGCATCAGCATTTTCCTTGCCTTTTGGAGCCTTTTCTACAATCATATCCCATGAAAGTGAACCTGTTGAATCTCCGGCAATAAATCCCAACTCATCATAAGCCACATGTGGCACAATCTCAAGCACCACCAAAGGATTATCCTTATCATATGTATGGTTACCAACGTCAACCTTAGCCGGAAGTTCAATAACATCCGCCGCATCTGCCTTTGTCAACATAGCAATTGCAATTCCTACGCAGAGCATACATGTAGCAAGTATGCCGGCTACAGTAAATATTTTCTTTTTAAGACTTCTTTTACTAACCATCTTCATTTGCCACATCCTTTCTATTCCTCTACAAGGAATCCATATAATACAAGTTCTTCAACTGTTAAGAACTCTTCTGCCTTATTACCAACAAGCTTAATATTGCCAAGTTCCATATCATTACGAACGCCTGTAACTCGTGCAGCTGTACGTGTAATATCTCCGTCAGCAATTTCAATATTAATCTTTATCTGTACAACATCGTTAACACCGGTAATAGAATCCTTATCAGAGCCTTCCTTCTTACCAATCTTAACACTTGATTTAAGCATCTGAACCTTAAATTTCTTAACATTGGTACATAACACACTCGATACTTCAGCGCCTGACGCATCCTTTGTCACTACATAAAGTGTACTTTTATCTGCGTCAAACTTATAACCATATTTCTGGTCATCTTTAACAAAAAATGTTTTTGTACTTCCTGTGTCTGACTCATTCATACCAACATCAATCACTTCCGCCTCTAATACGGCATCTGAGATATGCGTAAGTGCTAAATCCGCATCTTCCTGAAGCTGTGCTGTTACAGTCTGTCTTCTATAGCTTGTTACACCATTGGTAAGAAGCACCATGGTGGCTATAATTACCATTGAACTTACTGCAAGTGCAACAAGTAATTCTACCAAAGACAAACCGGCATTATTACCACATTTCTTAATAGACATCTGTTACACCGCCTTTCTAATCCTGAACTATAGTTCCGGTCTCATAATACAACTTGAAGTCTTCTGCACTGCCGCCACCACTGCTGGTTGCTTTAAATGTGCAATAGCCTGTAGCCATAACAGAAGTAACTCCTGCTCCGGATACATCTGTCGCAGACTCCAAATCAACTGATTCTGCTGAATACAAACCACTTACCTTACCGGAACCCTGTGCGAACTTAACTATCAGCTTTTCATTGTTTTCAATCAAAGTTTCTGTTCCGTCCGCCTTATTCTTGTAATATATCTTTATACGACCGCCGAGGCTCTTATAATCCTGAGTCTGACCGTTCTTGTATGTATACAGCTTATATGTACCACCATCATTAACTATCTCATACTGCCAATCTCCGGCCACTGCCAAGGTGTTACCTCTTAAAGAAGCAATTTCGCCTGAAATAGTCTTTGATGCCCTCTTCGGATCGCCCGAATTCATAAGCGTTACAGAATACGCCGCAAGGCCAACTAAAACAGCCATAACGGCCACAGCCACCAACAATTCTATCAACGAAAAACCTTTATTATTCAGTTGTCTGTTAGTATTTTCGTAACCTCTCATACTGTTTTTATAACTCCTTACTCTTATTTTGTAACACCCGGTTCAAAACCAGCCGCCGGTGCTTCCTCAGCAGGACTTGCAGCTGTAGTTGTCTCCTCACCATCAATAACTGTTGGTGCTGACTTACGCCAATTATTAAAATCAATAATGTGCTTGTATGTAATACCTGCAATATTGTAGTCAAGTGCATTCTCAGACTCAGTAGTATCTGTAGCATTCCATGACTTGAACAATGCCTGAACTATCTTTCTGTCATCTGCAGTTAACTTGCTTAACATATTGTCGATACCACCATATGTATTATTAGCTACCAAAGTACCGTTAACTGTTACTGTACCTCTTGCAAAGATAAGACCGTTAAAATCACCATTATCCATTATAACATCACCATCTGTTATAATAAGACCTGTAGTGATTCCTAAGTCTCTCAAGCTTATAACCAAATTCTCACCCATCTTCTGCTTTGCACAGTATACCTTGAAATTATCATCGCCTGTACACTGGAAAGCTGCTGTACTTGCCAATCTAGTAAGCTCTACAACATCAATAAAGTTAGTAAATACCTGTGCGAATGAATCTGTCATTGTACTGATATCAATATTCTTGCCATCCTTACTGATTGTACCCGGAACAGTCGCAAGAGGATTTCTCTCATATTCATTCAACGCTTTAGAACCATCAAGAATCTTGCTTTCATCCATAAAGAATTTCGGTTCATAAAGTACTTTATTGGCCAAAATATATCTGCTTGAAACATCCGCAGCCAATGTAGAATAGTTATCAACTATACCCAACTGCATTGCCTTAATAGAATCAACTGTATTAATATCATTATTAAGTGCTGTATGAATCATCGCTCCTGCAGTATATATCATTGATGTGCCTTCTGTATTAAGAAGTGACTGCTGCTGAAGCTCGATGATATCAGCAAACAAAACTCTTCTTAAACTTTCTATATGAACATCAACTCCGCTCGCAGCATTGTAATTAACAATTCTGCTTATATATTCAGCATGTTTATTCTCAGCAATATTCAAATAATAATATGTAAATCCGCCTGATGTAATCTCTTTAACCGGCTGAGTTGATACTAACAAATCCTTTGCAAAGAAACCATCCGGAATAACAACCTCTGTGTTACTTGAATAAGTAGCTGCAACCGGATTAGTAAAGTATCTGTCTGCATATGTATCTTTTCCCTTAATAAATGCATCAGGAACAAGGTATGTTTCCTGTGTAGCTCTAAGAGAAACAGACTCACCTAACTGATAATACTCATTAGTATTAGTACCGGTTGGTATTCTAAGATATGAACGACCACCAAGTACAAGACTCTTCATATTAGTCATATTAAGTGTACAATATGTACCATTCAACATAATAGCACTACTGTCTCCATGCACACCGCCTGAACTAAATCCTACATAATTACCGTTAAGGTTAACTATATTGTTAGAACCGTTAATATCCATATCATCCTTAACGAATGCTGAACCTGCTAAGTTAACAGTTCCCCATGTACTATCCTGTGTTGTTGTAATATTGTTACAGAACAACTTAGAAAGTGCCTGCATAGTATATGTAGTACCATTAGTAGCACTGCTTCCTCTACCGTCAATAATAATATTTCCCGGAGTATTTACTGTAGAAATACCTGCTGCAGTAAACTTTGAGTTAGTATTAAGTCTGAAACCGCCTAAACCGCCTTCGCTCTCAGCTGTATCACCTGCATAGAGTTTACCGTTAGACAATGTTAAATTGAATCCCGGATTAATCTGAACGCCATCACATCCAATAATTGTATAATCACCAAATGTAACCAATGACGCATCTGAAACATCTGTAAATGCAATCAACAAATCCGGAAGACCGATGTTAGCATCCACTGTAACATTAGCAAAGTAGCCCTGCTCATTCTTATACTCAATTGCAACATTATCAATTTCTACCCAATAGTTATAAAGATTATCATATCTGTCACTCTTCTGCTCAACCACACGGCAGGCACCAACAGACTTAACACTGATAATCGGATTAGAAGCATCATAATCCTCAATATATGAATTCATAAGATTTCTTACATTACCAACTACTTCCGGTGTATCTACTGATATATTAGAAATTTCTTTATCTGCCGGATACTTAGGCGCCCATGTAGAAACACCAAAAAGATCCTGCACAGTATCCGAAGCGAACTTACTTCTAAGCTCTGTATTACATTTTTCATTACTTACAAGATAACTTGCACCTGAAGCATCCTGTCTTGTAATAGTTGCCATCTGATTCTTGTATGCCTCATTAAGATTAGTCATAGTAAGCATACCGAAACATGTATATAACTGGTCGACAGCCTCTTCTGCCGTATAGAACGATTTCTTTGACTCACTGCCAACAATCTTCATACGATAATTAAGCATTGCCGCAGACAATGTTGTTGTTGCAAGAATAGCAATCAAAGCAACTACAACAATAACTATAATCAATGTAGAACCTTTATTATTCTTTCTTAAAAACAATCTACTCATTGGCATTCTCCTTTGTTGACATTACTGTCCAAAATGCTGGGTTTCCATCGGCAGGTGTCTCATTCACCCACACTTCTACTCTCATATTATAAAGATACTTAATCTCTGAATCCGGATTAACACTGCTTGTGATAGTGTTGTTAGTACTTCCTGCTACATCATTTCTGCTTAAAGAAGTAACATTAGTAAGAAGGTTAATATTGCCTTCTGCTCCAATTCCTGTTGTGCTTGCATTTAACAACAATGGTGTAGTACTTGCACCATATTGTTCAGTAAGCTTAATCTTAGTACCCTGAGTCACATCCAAGCTAACTGTCTGTCCTGTATTAACATTAGTTGTCTTCTGCTCAACAAGATAAATATTCATCTTCTTTTTCTCTGTTGCTGTAGGAACCTGCAAACCGTTGTCAGATCTTACACGGATGTTAATTTCATCCTTTGATGCATATGAACCTGTCTCATTTCTATATTTATCAAATGGAGTATAGAATATATACACATCCCTATATTTAGCTTCTGCAACATTGATGGCAACATCCTGTGTACCTATGGTAGAACCATAACCGACTCTTCTACCGTCTTCATGCACATATGCAATATCGATACTTACTGTCTGTGTGTATTTATCACCATATGCATTACCGTTATTATCCACATCAATCAATACATCAATTGCTCTGTGTATCTTACTTGCATCACCGCCAAGTGCCGCTATGGCTGAATTATCATTCTGATATATCTGTCTCATAATAGCGAAGTTATCTGTTGACATAACCTCCGTAAATGCAGGCATATCATATGTGTTAATATTGTTATTTGTATTGCCTGCTGAAACACCTGAACCCGGTAACACATCCGCAAACTCATCCGGATCTAAAGTTACCCTAACGTAGAACTCATCCCCCTTTGAAGTTTTAGAATCATAAATCTTACCTGTTGAGTCATACTTACCCATATTCAATGTGTAATTCTTAAGTCCTGTAACAGAAGATTCTGACGCGAGAACATTTCCTGAACCTTTTTCATTCATCACCTGCTCAATATGCTTAGCCTTCATATCTTCCATAACCTTCTGTGCGACTGCATTAGCATTCTCTTCACGTCTCGCATTCAGGTTAACCTTCGCAGCTGACATAAATGCACTTAAGACCGGAAGTGATAAAACGGCCAAAATAGCAATAGCCACGAGAACTTCAATTAAAGAAAAACCTCTGTTCCCTAATTGTCTTCTTTTTTTATTCAATTGTCCCTTGTACTGAAATCTTGAAATCAAACTCATAGCCATTATATTTCACCCATCTTATTATATTACCCCACCGGATGAGGAATGCCTCATCCGGTAAGGTTAAACCACATTAATTAGTTACTTGTCTTGCCGTAAACATTGAAGATACCATTCTGGTTTACGAAGTTAACTCTTGCATCTGTCTTATCATCATCAACAATCTTGATGTTAACATCCTTATCTGTCTCATTGATAATAGAGATATCCACACCACTCTTATCTGCTGATGTCTTACGAGCAGAACTCATGATAAGGAAGTCAATAGTGTCTCCCGCAGCAAAGCTCTGTCCGCCACCGTAGTTAACAGCCGGATATTCCTGGTTACCAAGCTTATACTTGATATAATATGTACCATTCTTACCCCAGAAATGAACTGTCAACTGCTGTGTAGCATTCTCATTAGAAGCAAGTACTGAATCACCTGTTACATCACCCTTCTTACCAATAATGCAAGCATTCATATCAGATGTTGCTGAGTTAAGAAGCAAGTAGTAATCGTAATCACTGAGGATATAGCTTCCTTCCTTATCATCCTTACCAATAATAGTTGGGAAGAAGATCTGTGAGAAGAAGATATTCTCTGTACCATTAGGAACATCAACACTAGGTGGTGTAAATGTTCTGTTGCTGCCTGTTACACAATATGTAGACAATGTCATAGTACCTGAAACAACATCATTTCCTACGTTATATGTCATAGAAATATTATCAATTGTGTTCTTGCTGTAATAATTATTTACATATGTAAGGAGATCCTGCCAATCCTTATATAAAGCTTCATAAGACAGTGTAAGTGTTGTCTTATAACCAATCATATCTGATGTATATGCTCTCATACCTGCTGTATCAGGGTTTGAAGAACCGATTGCACCAAATGTATAGATTGGTGTAGTTGTTGAAAATGTTGTACTCTTAATCCAAGAACCTGTTGTCTTCTCAATATCTCTTAAGAACATAAGTGTATTATCCTGAGAAGCACCATTCTCATAACCTGAAATAACTGAGTTAAATCTGTTCTTATAGATTACAGTATCCTGTTCATACTGCTTTCTGTTTGCATTCTTAATCTCAAGCTCGTTAAGCTTTGACTTTGCTGTCTGAAGCTTTGCATCAACTCTTTCAACTTCTGTCATAAGCTTCGAATATCCAAAATAATATGCTGCTATAATAATCAACACTGAAGCAACCAACCATATAAGCATCTTATCGCGGTCACTAAGTGATATATTTAATTTATTGCCCATAGTTCACACTCCATTCTACCTTAGTTGCTCTGCTTCACAGAAATCTGACAGCTCATGGCAAATGTTACTGTAATAACACCTGCAGCGTCCTTGTTCTCTGCTTCACTACCAATAGTTACGCCTGTTACATAGTCAAGGTCACGAAGCTTATCAATAAGATCGGCCACTGACTCTTTACTGCTTGCTGTACCGGTAAATGTTACTGCACCGTTACTGATTGCCATACTCTGGAAAGCAACATCTGAAGGAATCTCTGCCTCCAAATCCTTAATAAATGCTTCAACTGTATCATTGTTGCTTGATGTCAAAGTCTGGAAGTTAGATGCATCTGTGTACATATCCTTTGCCTGATAGAAGTTTCCAACTACAGTTTCAATATCTTTCAACTGTGCTATTCTTCCTTCTGTCTGCTTAAGTTCGCTCTGCTTTGGCAAAAGTTGTACCAATGGAACTATAATAAGTATTGCTGATATAACAACGGCACCAATAAACAATGCCATCATATTCTTGCTTGAACCCTGTGCCTTTGCAGCCTGAGCTCTACTCTTCGGCTGGAAGTTAACAGGAGCAATAATTGAACCCATGTTAAGGATATACTTTGTTGTATCTGACATATCAACGTAAGACTTCTTATCAATGATAATATCCTTAAATACATCCAATGGCTCAAGGTTGAGACGAAGCTCATTACTTAACAACTGAACGAATCCCTGAATAGTTACAGCGTTACCTACGATGTAAGCCTTTTCAATAGGCTTATCCTGATTACGTGTACCGTAGAAATCCATGATACGGTTGATATTACCAACCAAGTATCTTAAGTTATCTGTAATTTCATCTCCATCAAATGTAGGATGCAAAAGCTGCATATCCTGAGCTGCCTTCAAGGCATCATCGTACTTTAACTTCATCTTGTTCATTACAGAATTGACAACAAGTGACTTTCCGTAAGGAATAATACGCTGCATCTGCAACTCATTATTGCTGAAAATATTAACGATTGTTGAGTCGTTCTCGACCTGAATAACAGCACTAGTCTGTGCAGGTACAAGTCTACACATAATCTGGCTTGAACTGTTACCTACGTAATCAATAGCCTTGACACGTACGCCCAAGTTAGCTGCCAAATCGTAGTAAACTTCAATCATATCTGAAGGAGCAGCCATAACTCTAAGCTTAAGCTTCTGTACGCCGTCTTCTTCTACTTTAGCCAGCACTGAGTACTGAACAATATGCTCCTCTATATTAACGGGAAAATACTCCGCTGCATTCGCATTAACGATACCTTCAATCTGCTTTGGTTTAACATTAGGTATCACAACGTCCTTTGTAGCAATCTTAGAAGATGCTACTGAGAAAATAACCTCATCAGTGATGATTCTATAATCACTGAATGCTACCTTAATAGCTTTATCCAAGGCTCCTCTGTCTCGGATAATACCGTCGCTGTAACTGTTCAATGGTGTAGGTACAACGATCGCTTTGTGAAGTGTAATATTCTTACCTGTCTTTGAGGCTTCACAAATCTTAATGAACTCGTTATTGATAACGATACTTACCAAATTTCCTTTTTTTCCTTTTGTCTTTGCCGCCATGCGTGTTCCTCCAATCCAAGCTGTTCCTATCCGTAGCTTTAATGTTTCGTAGCCCAAAGCTACGCTAATAAGTTCAAGTACCAGCTAATCATTTCATTTCCAAAAAGCATTGCAATCAACAGTCCTGCACACAGGTACGGTCCGAATGCAAGCACATGATCCTGTTCTGATATTTTCATTCGGATTGAATGAATCACTGCGCCCAGTATACATCCAATCACAAAGGCTAAGACAACCTGCTTAACCCCCACTAATAATCCGGCCACCGCCATAAGTTTAATATCGCCTCCACCAAAGGCATCCACTCCGGCAACCTTTCTTCCTATCATAAGTGCAATTAACATAAAACCGCTAACCGCACAAAAACCTATAAGATACTCTGCAACGTCCCATACACCCGCATTATTAACAACCACTTCCAAAACCACTCTTACAATGGCTATTACCAATATGGCTATATTAAGCGAGGGCGGTATCTCATAAGTCCTCAAATCAATAACCGATATTACTATGAATATCGAATAGACCAGGCAAAACAATATGCTAAGCCAAGAAAACCCATTAACTACAAATATCAACACATAGCCGATACCATTGATTCCCTCAATCAATGGGTATTGTATCGATATCCTCTCCTTGCAGTATCTGCATTTTCCGCCTAAACAGATGTAGCTGCCCAGTGGCACTAAATCGTACCACCTGAGCGTATGACCACATCCCATGCAATGAGACCTCTTGATTGCAATATTCTCTTTTTTGGGTATTCTATATATAAGTACATTAAGAAAACTACCTATAATCACACCATATAGGAATATTACAATGTACAACAGGATAATCTCAGCTTGCATATATTTTCACCTGATTAAAAAAATTTGTTTATTCAACTTAGTGCTAACAAATTAAGATGAAGCGCCAGTTGCACCTGCACCTGAAAGGAGTGCCTTAGCATTACCAGTATCGTCCTTTGTCTTTGTGCAGTTTACAGCTGTAAGTGCCTGAGCATTTGCTGCACTTGTTGCAATAAGTGCAGTTACAGAACCATTCTGCTGAATAACAACATAAACATGATTATTACCTGAAGCTGATGACTTCATAGCAATTGAACCACTAACGATTGATTCTAACTCAGCCTCGAAATTAGTATATGCCTTGTTAGCTGTATCCTTCATACCATCAACCTTAGCAGAACCAGCTGCACCAAGATCAAGAACAACTGGAGCTGTAGCTGTAGCACTAGCCATAACTTCCTTATAAGCAGCCTCATTAGCAAGTGCTGTTACAACACCGCCTCTGATTGTGTCAAGGTTCTGGAGGTCTGTTGACTCTCTAGACTTCTCAATGTTACCGATAAGTGTTGGAGCAAGAACTCCCATAAGTACTGCCATAATAGCGATAACTACGATTAACTCTACCAAAGAGAAACCTTCGTTACCTAATCTCTTCTGATTCTTCATAATCTTAATCTCCCTTATTATAATATATTATATAAATCCTTGGCGAAAGGCCGGCTAAACCCTCTCTTCGCCTTAGAGTTATACCAAAGTAATTAACCGAGCATGTTGTACATCTGAAGCATAGGTCCATAAACCGCTGCAATGATAACACACACGATACCAGCCAAAACAACGATAATCGCAGGCTCCATAAGAGCTGTTGCAGACTGTGTTGTTGTCTCAACTTCTTCATCATAGTAGTTGGCGATATTAGTAAGCATAGTCTCCAAACTACCTGTTTCTTCACCGATATTAGTCATATGTACAACCATCGGTGGGAATCTCTTTGCTGCCTTTAACTGGCTTGAAAGTGTAAGACCTAAACTTACGCCTGTTCTTGCATTATAAAGAGCATCCTTAAAATGTATATTAGTCATAGTATCAGCTGCAATCTCAATAGCCTCAATAACAGGCATACCTGCCTGAAGGAGTGTGCTGAGGGTTCTTGTGAAGCTGGCACATGCCGACTTAGTAACAAGTTCACCTATTACAGGTATCTTAAGTATAAGAGCATCAACCTTATGTCTTCCGCCATCAGTTCTTACAAACATCTTGTAAGCAACAACTATACCCACTATAACCAATATATATATGTACCAATACTTAATGAGTGTATTCGAGAAATCCTGAACAAGCTTTGTCATAAAAGGCAAATCTGACCCCATCTGATCAAACATACTTGTAAAGTTAGGAATAACGAATACCATAAGTACTACTACTACCGCAATAGCTACAAGACCGAGAATAATAGGGTACATCATAGCCTTCTTAACCAAGCCCTGTAACTTTGCACTCTTCTCAAACTGATCACCCATACGGTCAATAGACTTTTCCAAACTACCTGAAGCCTCACCTGCTGCAACCATGCTAAGCAACAATGGTGGATAAGCATCACCGCTCAATTTCATAGCATTAGAAAGAGTTTCACCCTTCTCAACCCAGCTAAGCGTATTAAGAAGTGCTGTTCTAAGCTTCTTATTCTCCGTCTGCTCTGAAAGCATCTCAAGAGCATTGATAATACTTACACCCGCTCTTGACAAACTTGAAAACTGACGACAGAATACACTCAAATCTCGCACAGGAACCTTTCTTTTCTTCAAAAAAGGAATCTCAAGATCCTTCTGGAGCACGCCCTGTTCCTGAATAGATATAAGCGTCATACCCTGGTCTTTAATCTTCTTTGCTGCTTCTTCCTGACTGTCTGCTGCAAGGGAAGACTTTTTCGACTTACCACTGGCATCTATCGCCTCATATGCATATGTAGCCATTATGTAACCTCCTATTCTTACCTATCTTACATATTACTAAAATCGTTGTAAGCATTGTATCCATTATCTGTGCCGATATTGTATCCTGCACCGGCATTGTATCCGCCATAGCCGATTCTCTTGGCAACATACGCCATATCCTGAGAATAACTGATAGCATCCTGATGTGATATAATCCCCTGTCTGTAAAGATCAAGGATAGCATCATCCATAGTAATCATACCCTTTTCCTTGCTTGTCTGCATAGTAGAAGCAATCTGATATGTCTTACCCTCTCTGATAAGGTTCTTTACAGGCACTGTAGCATGTAATACCTCAAATGCCGCAACTCGTCCAGGTCTGTCAATTCTCTGAATAAGCTGCTGTGAAATAACCGCCTCAAGAACCATACCCAACTGGAAACGAATCTGCTGCTGCTGATGAGTAGGGAATACGTCGATGATTCGGTCGATTGTAGCCGCCGCACCGATAGTATGCAGTGTTGAAAGCACCAAGTGACCTGTTTCCGCCGCTGTTATGGCTGTAGAAATAGTCTCAAGGTCTCGCATCTCTCCTACAAGGATAACATCCGGGTCCTCACGGAGTACTGCTCTAAGAGCTGACGCATAGGAATCCGTATCATCCCCAACTTCTCTCTGGTTAATCATAGACTTCTTATGAGTATGTAAGTACTCGATAGGATCCTCCAATGTAACGATATGAGCATCACGTCTCTCATTAACCATATCAATAATAGAAGCAAGTGTAGTTGACTTACCACTACCTGTAGGACCTGTAACAAGTACCAGTCCTCTTTTTCTGTTCCAAAGGTCAATTACCGATTCAGGAACACCAAGCACTCTCGGGTCAGGAATCTGTGTATTAACCGTTCTCAGTGCACAGGCCATAGAACCTCTCTGCCTGAACACATTAACTCTGTATCGTCCCGCCTCTGAACTTGAATACGCCAAGTCCACCTGTCCAAGTTTCTTGTAAGTCTCAATATCACTCTCTTTCATAATCGGAGTAATAATCTTCTGTGTATCCTCAGGCATAAGCTTTGGATAAGGAAGATCCACCAACGCACCGTGAAGTCTGACTCTCGGTGGAAGACCTACTGTAATATGTATATCCGACACGCCCATCTCCTTGGCCTGTCTAAGTATCTGTTCAATTGTAACCATGTTCAACCTCCATTATAATTCATCACAACTGCAATGAATCATATATTATTCTGCCTCGTAAGTAGCCTTAATCATCTCTGCTATAGATGTAATACCCTGCTCAACATAAAGTCCCGCAGCTGCCTTAAGAGTATGCATACCCTCCTCTACCGCAAGTGCCTTAATCTCATCCGGTTCCGCGCCCTTAGATATAAGCTTACGCACTCCCGGAGTAATGGTAAGAACCTCATATATACCGATTCGGCCCTTATATCCTGAATTACCGCAAAGTTTACATCCGCATGGCTCATATATGGTAAGCGGCTTATTAACATCATAATCTATCATCATCTTCTCTTCATCAGATGCTTCCTTAGCCTGCTTACATTCACACAGACGACGAACAAGTCGCTGAGCAATAACACCAACCAAAGAGTCTGAGATAAGATATGATTCAATACCCATATCTCTTAATCGTCCGATAGAGTTCGCAGTACCGTTGGTATGCAGTGTACTAACAACCAAGTGTCCTGTGATAGACGCTCTAACGGCAATCTCAGCTGTTTCGCTGTCTCGAATCTCACCGATCATGATGATATCAGGGTCCTGTCGCAGAATAGAACGAAGTGCATTAGCAAATGTCATATCTGCCTTATTATTAACCATAACCTGATTGATACCATCAATATTAGCCTCTACCGGATCCTCTACTGTGATAATATTAACATCTTCACTGTTCAAAGCACTCAAGGCTGTGTAAAGAGTTGTTGACTTACCACTACCTGTAGGACCTGTAACAAGGATAATTCCGTGTGGATTCTGCAAAATCTTATCAAAACGTTCCAAATCATCAGGCTGAAGACCAAGTTCACTCTTAGCTCTTCTAAATCCTTCCTTAGAAGCAAGACGGGTAACTATCTTCTCACCATATACTGTAGGAAGACAGGAAACTCGGATATCGTACTCTCTGTTATCGACATTCACTGTCATACGACCATCCTGAGGCTTTCTTTTCTCAGAAATATCCATACCTGACATAATCTTGATACGGGTAACAAGTGCTGAGAAAACGCTCTTCTCATATGTCATAACTTCTCTAAGGCTACCGTCAACACGGTATCTGATCTTAACAAAATACTCAAAAGGTTCAATATGTATATCACTGGCTCTGTCATGAACAGCCTGTTCAACAATATTGTTAACCAACTGTACAATCGGAGCATTCTCAATATCTTCTTTACGTGCCTTCTCTTCTGCTGATTCTTCTTCGCTTCCCTGCTCTTTCTTATACAACTCAGCAATATTCTGAGCCTGTTTCTTACCAAATCTTCTATCCAGATATGACTTAATAGCAGGAGCCTCTGCAAGGAAAGGCATAACCTGACGTCCTGTAATAATATTAACGTCATCCATAGCGAGGATATTCATAGGATCCGCCATAGCTACCTTGAGGACACCGGCATTATTCTTGTCGAAATCCATAGGAACCAATGTATATTTACGCATGATTTCCTCATCGAGCAACGCCATAACACGCTCCGTCGGCTCAAATGAGTTCATGTCTACATATTCAATATTAAGGTGTTCACAGAGAGCATCATTAACCTGCTTCTGGTCTACATATCCAAGAGATACAAGCATCTCGCCAAGCATAACACCCGGACGCTTCTTCTGATCTTCAAGGGCCTTGGAAAGCTGCTCTGTTGTAATTATTTCTTTCTGTAATAAGATGTCTCCTAATCTAACTTTCTTGCGGAAATTCACGTGACTTTCCCCTCCCTTTCATCTTAGTTTTGTACTATCATACCACAACTTACAAGAATTGTAAATTTGTTTTTGAAATTTTTGTAAAAGATGCACGAAAACTTTTATAATATTTTAATAATTACTCGCCGGAGGTTGTGCATTTCGCCACATCATAGTCGATATACCCCATTTTTCCTCCTACTAAAGTACTAGATAATATAGTCTCATAGTCCCAGGAGCAACTGTATCTTTTATCAAGATTACCATGTGCTATACCAAACTTTCCTTCGGAAGTAATATAGCCCTGCTGGTACTCAAACGCAAAATACACCTTAACCGTATCATCTCCCAAGGTCACATCCGCCGAATACAGATACCCGATATAATTATCAACCGCATCGTAATCCGTACTATTCTTCTTCAAGAACTTTGCCATCTCAAACTGAATATTACTCACTGTCTCTTTATTAGTCATACGCAGATATTTAGAATCTTTCGTTGCTTTATACAACATTCTAAATGTGGTATCTTCCGTCATTCTTTTAATTCCGGCCTCTATCTCCTGCTGCATTAACATTTTATAATCATCACTAATCTGTGAAGGGTCCGTCGCATAAGTGCTCAATTCGTCAGCCACATATTCCTGAGATAACTTTTCAGCCACATATCCATGCCTTCCCAGCTCCGCTTCACTCACCTGACATGTCACAGTCACTTTATCATTAACTGCAACACCGCTTGTCTTATCCGCCACAAAGGTAAGTCCTGCAAAATATGTATCTTTATGCTTATTATTCACAACAACCGTAGCATCCGGACTTATTCCCGCAAACACCACTTCAACACCGTCAAACAAGTCCACCTTCTGGCCATCCGCAATACCGGCAGCCCTAACTTCCACATCATCACTGCCAACACGTATGCCGGCCTGTGCTGCAAGTTCCTTATTATAATTCACCTTTGCGTACACTCTGTCTCCATTAGCCAGGTCCATCTGCGTAGTCATAATATTTAAGGTATCCACAAACTGCCTATACACATTCAGTCTGTTGGTATTGCTTTCATTAGCCGCCAAATCATTATATAATTTTTCAGTATCAATATGGCACTGCACTCCCGCATATCCGTTAATTCCCGAGTATTCAAACACTGCATACTCTGCAAAATCAACGTGCTTTTGCCCCAGCATTCCCGCCAAGATAATAATGCATACACTGACGCCGACGCAACATACTGCCAACAGTTTTCTTCTGGTTTCACTTCTCATCTATAATTCCCTCGTAGCATTTTTCAAGAATTCCAATTCTTCTCCGCTAAGATGCGGACTAAGTAAAGTATACACCCATCTATTGTAATTATTCAATCTTTCTTTATCCTTTTTATCAAACAAACTTAAATCTATCAGTTCCGGCTCCAACGGCACGCAGGTAAGTGGTTCAAACTTAAGAAATTCACCATACTCATTAGTATAGTCAAAAACACACACTATCTCATTCTCAATACGAATACCGTATTCCCCTTCTATATATACTCCCGGCTCATTTGAAGTCACCATTCCCTGCTCTATAACGCACAAATCATTGCGCCCTATAACATGCTTCCATCTAAACCCGTTGGGAGCTTCATGAACATTTAACATATAACCTATTCCATGTCCCGTACCGCATCTGTAGTCCATGCCAATTTCCCACAACGGTGCTCTTGCCAGCACATCAAGATTATATCCCGTACACCCCTTTAAGAATCGTGCATCCGACAGCGCAAGCATTCCCTTTAATGCCAACGTATAATGCAGACGCATACTATCACTCACTGGCCCCAATGCAATCGTTCTTGTAACATCGGTAGTTCCCCTTAGATACTGTCCTCCCGAGTCCACCAAAAGCATCCCCTCTGCCTTCAACTGTGCAGAACTTTCCTTGCCGGCATGATAATGCATCATTGCCGCATTAGAACCATACGCACTTATGGTATCAAAGCTTAACTCCTTAAAATCCTTCACCTGAGCCCTCAAGCCATCAAGATAAGCAGCTGCGTCCGCCTCAGTAAGTCCGTTACCCTCCTCCTTACTTTCAGCAACCTGTTTTTTTACCCAATATATGAATTTGGTAACAGCAAGCCCATCCTCAATATGTACCTCTCTAAGATTCTTAAGTTCATATTCATTTTTCACAGCCTTCATAAGCACTGTAGGATTTTCACTATCCTTAACATCCGCCCCTGCAAGGTTCTGAAGCAATGCATAATTTATCCTTTTACTGTCTGCAAGGACTCTCGCTCCCTCCTGCGACATCATTCCGCACGCCTTATACACCTCGTCATAAGCTCTGATTATAACTCCATCTTTTGCTAACTTATTAACAAGAATCTCATCAAAACGTCCTTCATCTGTGTAAAGTATAGCATCTTCTTCGCTAATCACAGCATATGCCATAATAACCGGATTGCATCTTACATCCGCGCCTCTTATATTAAACAGCCAGCATATATCATCTAAAGAAGCAATAACATGGCAGTCGCATTCTTCCTTCACCAAAGCTTCCCTAACTCTTTTTATCTTGCCGTTTCTGCTCTCCCCGGATTCTATTTCATAAGCTTTACTATTAGGAAAATCCGGTCTGTTCTCCCATATGCGTTCTACAGCATTAAACTCGGCGTCAATAACTCCACCAATCTTATCCAATGCTTTACTAAGCTCCATACCAAGAGAGGCACTGACAGTTCTTCCATCCATACCAAGCACCGGTCTTACCTGTACCTCCCCGTCACACATCTGCTCAACCAACTCTTTAATCCTGTCAACACAGTACTTAGTAACAGTAGGCACACCGGCAACGCCGCTCTTCATAAGTACAATCCCTGTACCTTCAAGTTCCTTTTCTGCCTGCACAAAATATCTTCCATCCGTAAAAAGTACTGCACTCTGCGCATCAACCACCAAAGTTCCCGCCGAACCTGTAAACCCGGACAAGAACTCCCTCTCCCCAAAGTAATCTCCTGCATATTCAGACATATGGTAATCCCCCGTACATACCATATATACCAAAACGCCTCTCTGTTTCATAATTTCACGTACTTTATTTAATCTCTCCAATATAAGATTATTCATTCTCCAACACCTTTCCTATGTTAACTAATTTTACCTTGTTCTTCCAACAATGCCTTTAACTTCTCCAGCGCTCTCTTTTCAATCCGACTCACATAACTTCTGCTTATTCCGAGCTTCTTTGCCAAATCGCTCTGCGTCATTTCCTCACGCCCCGCCAATCCGTAACGGTTCACAATAATAAGACATTCCCTTTTACTAAGTACATTTTTCATATGCTCCTTTAAACATTTAATCTGCTCACTCAGCATATGCTCTTCCACAACATCTATTTCCTCATCGCTAATCACATCTATAATACTTATTTCATTGCCCTCTTTATCAGCTCCCACCGGCTCATATAAAGACACCTCATTCATTTTACGGCGTTCCGAGCGCAACATCATAAGAATTTCATTATCTATACACTTAGCTGCATATGTGGCAAATCTTATACTCTTATCCGTTTTAAAAGAATTCACTGCCTTTATAAGCCCTATAGTCCCCACAGATATTAAATCCTCCGGATCCCGCTCTGTTGTACTATACTTTTTAATCATATGAGCCACCAGTCTCATATTCTTTTCAACCAATATATTCCTTGCCTCCATATCTCCCTTATGGAATCTGTCCAACATTATCTTTTCTTCTTCCGCCGACAGTGGCTTATCAAACACTTTCAAAAAAGGCACCCCAGACACATTTTTTATATTCTATGTGCCGGAACGCCTTTTATTGCTTTTCCTAATCTTCTTTTCTTCGTAATATATCGAACTGTTCCAGTTCTATGCCAAGGTCAATGTACAATTGCTGCTTTGGATGCGGAGCACTCTCCATATCCTTCCCGCGTTCATCCACTATACGCTTAACAACCACCTCTATATTTTCACCATTTGGCTTCATAACCTCAATAGTCTCGCCCACACTAAACTTATTCCTTTGTTCAATATGGTACAGCCCCTGCTCATTGACATCATCCACAATACCCAGATATGTGTATTCTTTGCAGTAAGTATTACTGTCATATATCTGCGTATTCTCGTCCGGCTTTCCAAAGAAAAATCCCGTTGTATACTGTCTGTAAGTACACTTTGATATCTCTGACTTATAGAACGGAATTCTTTCCCTGTAAAGTTCAGGGTCTTTTAAGAACTCATCTATAGCCAATCTGTAAGTTCTGGCCACCGTTGCCACATACAGAGCAGTTTTCATTCGTCCTTCTATCTTAAAGCTGTCTATACCTGCGTCCAGCATCTCCGGAATATGTTCAATCATGCACAAATCCTTTGAGTTAAATATATAGGTACCTCTTTCGTTCTCGTAAACAGGCATATACTCTCCCGGTCTGCTCTCTTCCACAACTGCGTATTTCCAACGGCATGGATGTGTGCAGGCGCCTCTGTTAGCATCTCTTCCTGCCATAAAACTGCTAAGAAGGCATCTTCCCGAATATGATATGCACATAGCACCGTGCATAAAGGACTCTATCTCCATCTCCTCAGGAATATTGTTTCTAATCTGCTTTATTTCATTAAGAGAAAGTTCTCTTGCACTTACAACCCTCTTAGCACCTTGTTTCCACCAGAAATTATAAGTCATATAATTAGTATTATTAGC
This sequence comes from Lachnospira sp., assembly GCA_017397445.1. Lineage (GTDB taxonomy): Bacteria > Bacillota > Clostridia > Lachnospirales > Lachnospiraceae > Lachnospira. The sequence continues at coordinate 4,104 of JAFQIQ010000140.1, read as the reverse complement.
CTGTGTACTTATATGAATCTCAATCTCCGGAACCTCTTCCTTTGCAATAGTAAACATTCCCGGGTCTGATATAATAAGCGCATCCGGCTTTATCTCTTTAAGCTCCCTGAAATACTGTCTGGCACCTTCAAGATCATAATTATGAGCAAGTATGTTGGCCGTAACAAACACCTTAACCCCTCTTTCATGTGCAAACTCTATACCTTCCTTCATATCCTCCAAGGAAAAGTTCTTAGCTTTGGCTCTTAAGCCAAATGCTTCACCGCCTATATAAACAGCATCTGCACCATACATTACAGCAACCTTCAAAACTTCCAGACTGCTGGCCGGTATTAATAATTCCAGCTCTCTACCCTTATAAAAACGACCTGCCATTGCCTTTCTACCTTCCTTTCTTCACACTAAGCGTAATCCCATCACCTATAGGCACCACACTTGTCACCAGCTCATCATGATGGGTAAGCATATACATATACTCCCGCATTCTGGTGTGAATAGTCCTATTTCTCCTGGTCACACCATACTTAGACTGGACTATCTCGCCCTCCTGCAACACATTATCCGATATAAGCAAACCACCTTCCGGCATAAGTCTTAAGATTTCCGGCAAAAAGTTAATATACTGTCCCTTAGCCGCATCCATAAATATAAAATCAAACTCGCCTTCCAATTCCTTCAGCACTTCCGTCGCATCCCCTTCTATAAGGTTAATAACTTCCGACTTTCCTGCACGCTCAAAATTCTTTCTGGCCACCGGTATACGTTTATCATAATTCTCTATTGTAGTAATCTTACAGTTTGCAGGCATATTTTCACTCATAAGAATAGATGAGTAACCCACCGCCGTACCAACCTCAAGAATATTCTTCGGTTGCTTCAGTGCCAAAAGCACCTTAAGCAGGTTCCCCATCTCTTTCCTAATAATAGGCACTTCATCCGCCAGTGCCTCTTTCTCAATTAAATCACATATCTCTGAATTGCCTGTATCCAATGAATTAATATATGCAACTATTCGTGGATCAACAATCATATCATTTTCCTTTCGTGTCCGAAGTAATAACTTTCATCATCTCTGTAGGTGTCATAGCCGTATTAAGCGTATAGGTTCCTGCCACAAACTTATCATTGTAGTCTGACAGTTTAACCTGCAGATAGAATATGGTTTTATCTGTCACCAGTCCCTTTTCATATATAATCTCCGCCAGCTTTTCTGCCGTAACATTTTCCGGAACAGTCACCTCTGTAACCCTGGCATTCTCCAAAGTATCCACTGCCTGTTCATTAAAAATGTTATATCCAAACGTATACACTTTGCCCGCCAGCCAGAATATCAAAAATGCACTTAAAACAACCAGCAGCACATCCAAAGATACCTGTATAACCAGCTTTGCTTTACTATTGCTCATACATACCTCCGACAGTCATATGTTAGAAACACACAACCTTATTGCAAAAACTCCATATCAAAATCTACAGCCTCTACCACGGACATACATACGTCCCTGACAAGTCTGCACACTCCCATCTCCGCCATAAGATACCTGTTAACCACTTCCTGACTTCTGACATCTGCAAATCTTGCATCCAGTGCCAGGGAAGCACCCAACGGATCTTCTATATCATGAGAATTCTGGTATAGGAAATTCTCTTTACGAAATTCATCAACAGCCCTTTTTAAATCCGGTTGCCTGCTCAACACTTCAGAAAACTCCCTATACTCTTTATATTCCTGACTTTCTCTGATAGCTTTTGTCAATTCAAGCTTCAAGTTCTCAATCTTATTCATATATTTCTCCATGTCAAAGATAACATCCCGACTATATCATTATTACATCTGAGCTTCCATAATAATAGGCAAGATTACAGGATTTCTCTTCATCTTCTTCCAAAGGAACTCACTTAATTCATCCTTAATAGTATTCTTAATCTTACTCCAGTCTGAAATTCTCTTATCAAGACAATCCTGAACAGAATTCCAAACAACTGTATTAGCCTCCTCAAGCAGTTCTTCAGCCTCACGCACATACACAAAACCTCTTGTGATGATATCAGGACCTGCCACAAGATTACCTGAGTACTTTTCAAGTGTAAGCACAACAATAATAATACCATTCTCAGCAAGATTCTGTCTATCTCTAAGGACTATATTACCAACGTCGCCTACTCCAAGACCATCAACAAGGATAGCACCGGTCTGAACCTTATCAACTACCTCAGCCTTCTCTTCGCTAAGCTCAATCACATCGCCGGACTTAACAATAAATATATCATCCTTGTCATATCCCAGAGACATAACAACTTCCTTCTGTGCAACAAGATGTCTGTACTCACCATGCACAGGAATAGCATACTTTGGCTTAAGAAGAGAATACACAAGCTTAATCTCCTCCTGACAGGCATGTCCTGAAACATGCGTATCCTGGAATATAACCTTTGCACCCTTCATACCAAGCTCGTTAATAACCTTAGCAACTGACTTCTCATTACCCGGAATAGGTGTTGATGAGAACACAACGCAATCTCCCGGCTGAATTGACACCTTTCTGTGAAGAGAAGCTGCCATTCTAGAAAGCGCCGCCATAGATTCACCCTGACTTCCTGTTGTAATAAGCACAATCTGATCAGGTGTATAATTCTTCATCTCATCAGTTTCTATTAAAGTTCCATCCGGTATCTTAAGATAATCAACCTTCTCGGCAACCTTAATAATATTAACCATACTTCTGCCTTCAACGCATACTTTTCTATTAAACTTAACAGCTGAATTAATAATCTGCTGAACTCTGTCCACATTGGAAGCAAATGTAGCAATAATCAATCGGCTGCTACTGTTATCTGTAAAAATCTTATCAAATGTAGCACCAACTGTCTTCTCAGACATAGTAAAGCCCGGTCTCATAGCATTAGTACTGTCACACATAACTGCAAGTACGCCCTTCTTGCCAAGCTCTGCAAATCTCTGCAAATCAATAGGCTCACCATAAACAGGTGTATAATCCACCTTAAAATCTCCTGTATGAACTATCGTACCCGCCGGACATGTAATAGCAAGTGCTGCCGCATCTGCAATACTATGGTTAGTTCTTATAAACTCTACCTTGAAATCACCAAGCTTAATAGGCTTCTCACTGTAAGCAACCTCTTTAAGCTTAACCATATCCAACATCTCATGTTCTTCCAGCTTGGATTTAATAAGCTCACAAGCCAATCTTGTAGCATATACAGGCACCTTTATATCCTTTAATACATAAGGAATAGCACCTATATGATCTTCATGACCATGGGTAATAACAAATCCCTTAACCTTATCCACATTCTCCTTAAGATAAGTCACATCCGGAATAACAAGGTCGATACCAAGCATCTCTTCCTCCGGGAAAGAGAGTCCGCAATCCACAACAACAATACTGTCGCCGTACTCGATAGCAGTAATATTCATACCAATCTGTTCAAGACCTCCCAAAGGAATAATCTTCACTGAACCTGTTTCTGCACTTTCTTTTTTCATTTAACACCTCTTCTAAACTCTCAATTACGCCAAATCAATATCTTCCAGTAACTCATCAAATATCTTGCCCACACTGTCAAATTCGTCTTCATTATCAACAAATTCATAAACAGCCTCAGCATCGCCCTCAGCCGACGTATCCTTCAATATATACGCAGCGGCCTCATCATCCGACTCATCCTCTGAATCAGTCACTAATAAGTAGTTTGTTCCATTAACTCTAGTTTCCTCAATAATAAAAAATTCTAATTCTTCTCCATCTTCTGTAGTAAATATAAGTTTTTCCATACTTCGACCTTCCATTCTTTATTCTTTCTGCATACTCTTGTAATCAAGATATCCCTGCAATATAAAAACAGCTGCAATCTGATCTATCACAGCTTTTCTATTCTCTCTTCGTACACCGGTTTCCATAAGCACCTTATCCGCTGCCACAGTGGAAAGCCTCTCATCCCACATAATCACAGGCAGTCCCGTTCTTCTTTCCACATTCTCAGCAAATTCCTTACAAGCCTCTGCTCTCTCTCCCAGTGTATTATTCATATTCTTTGGTAAACCTACCACAATTTCCTCCACATCGTTCTCTTTAATAAGTT
>JAFQIQ010000139.1 GCA_017397445.1 Lachnospira sp. | reverse complement strand
AGGAAACTGACATATCTATTGCAGCGTCTATCTATGTTGAAATGTTGAGAAACAAGGTGCCTGTTAGTTTTGTAAGTAACGGTTTGGATGCATATACTAAGGGGTTGGTGTGTCTGCCGGAAAGAAGCGATATAGGGTATGAGAAGGAAGTGCTTGAAAGTTTTGCAAGAATTGGTAAATTGGCAAAAGACGGGGTGGCTGATACAAGACTTGAAGAGGGGCTTATGATGCATACCACGCTCATACTTATATCACAGGTGGGAGATTTGGGTAAAGGTCTGACATCCTCGGTTTTTGAACTGGTTGAGAGGGGATATAAGTTGTTATGGATAGTTGTAGCAGGTAATCGTGATACAGTATCAGTTGATGAAGCATACAACAAGATCAGGAAGTATGGTTGGGATGGAAGAGTACAGATATATGTATGGTAAGAGGTGATGGATTATGAAGTTTCAGAAAACAATGTATAAAGCGGCTATGGATAAGATAGATAATCCTGAAAAACGTAAAGCGGTACAGTATAATATCAATCAAAAGTACAAATCAGAAATACTTTCAGGTAAAATAAATGATCAATGGGCCGGTTGGGATGCGTCTAACATTGTTTATGATGATGAGATGTTAAAGAAAGAATATGATAAGAAGATGATAATATGCTTACCCTTTATTGCAATAGGAATTGCTTTGGCGGTGGCAGTAGGATTGCTTGTGTATGATAACACACGCTTGAAGGTGGGAGGTAGTGAGTGTAAGGCTTATTACGGGTACAGTGAAGATTTAAACAGATATGCTTATATATTTAGATGGAAAAGTGAAGATGATGAAAGAACTTCGATGCAGATAAGTGAAGAAAAGAAAATGCTTAAAAATGGAATATTAGTAACGGGAAACTTGAATGATTCAGGGCAGAACATCAATATATATGCTATATATTCTTCAAAGCATGAACTATTTGATGATAGAGGGAAAGTAGGGGCTCCAGAAACGATTTTGGCCGCCAAAGAGGCAGGGGTGCATCTGGTTGATATGTTTATATATGTTGATGAATATAATACTATTAGTTTTGATTCTATGGAGAAAGAGGAAGAGTATTTCATTCCGCTATATTATATGCCGCAGGAAGGAGAAGATATATTTGACTTGAGGGGTGTTTATAAGACAGATTATGTAGTAACACTATGTGTAATCGTTTTGATTTACAATGTGATATGGATAGGGAGGCTGATTTGGCTTGGAAAGAAACAAAGAGAGTATAACTAATATGTTGATTCAGCTTCTGCTGGTGTATATGGTTTCGGTTGCTGTTGCATATCTGTTTATGGGAGGCGATGCGGGATATGAAGCTGTGATTGCTGCCTTTGTTGTTACGGGTTATGCATTGGTGACTAAGCTTATAAGAGTTATAAAAAATGATTTTTTTGGCAATATTATATGGCATTTGGTATCTTTTGTATTATACACATTATTTGCTATATTTGTTATTCGTATAACTGTATCAGGATATAAGACAGGACTATCTACAGCAGATATAGCTTCATATGTAATGATAACACTTGGAGTTATTGTGTTTTTCTCGTTACGCATAGGGTATATAAGAACTGAATTAGACAGTGGCGAAATGGTACCTGAATTCGTGGTTGCTATGCCGACGTTGTGTGCACTGATGTCACAATTGGTGGGAGCTGAATCTTTAGTTCATGTAAATGTCATTATATTTGTTGCTATGATGATACTTGTTTTAATTCGACACTATGCTTCCGGTTCTGCCAAGTTGAGGGAAGAGTACGGATATGATATCAATTATCCGGGACAGCAGATAAGAATTGTGTTTAATGCATTCTGCGTTGTGCTTGGAATTGGTATTACTGGTGTTGTTATGTTATTTCATAATGGTCCATATGGGAATTATGTGTTTATTATATTAAAAAAGATGGGTGCGCTGATAGTGGCTCTTATTAGATTTATATTCCCAAGAATAGATAGTGCCTATGAGGAAGAGACAGAAAGTGAAACAGAGAGTGAGACTGAAAGTTGGTTTGTTGAAAGAGAATCGCTAGGCGTGGTGGCAGAATCGACAGAAACACATATATATCAAGATGCTACGTTTCCTGAGTCCAATCAGGAACTGCAGGTTATAGAAGATAATATATGGCTTCGTATAGCAGCAGTACTTGTTTTGGTGGGGATTATTGTATGTATTGTACGTGCAGTGATGGAAATCGCCAAATATGTCAAGAGTTTGAGAAAAGATTACGTTATTGGTGATGATGAGTTTGCGGTATGGGACGAGGAAAATGAGGAGGAGGAAGAGGAGGTTCAGCCTAAAAAGAGAATTTCACGAGGCGGAATATGGAGTGCGGTTAAGTACAAGCTAAAGGACTTGGTTGGAGTTGATAATTCCAGCAGTGTGCGAAAACTATACAAACAGACAGTTAATAAAGAACAGTCAAGGGAAGTGAAAGGTTTTCCGGAAAACATTACGAAGAAGTACATAACTTCTGATGACAAGAAGGCTAAAGAGATAACTGACATATACGAAAAAGCCAGATACTCAAAGTCAAGTGTGACAAAGGATGAACTGATGCAGTTTGAACGATACCTGGAGGAAGAGCAGAGAAAAGATTCTTCTGAATAGTGATTTGTATATTTTCTAAAAATGTGTTACTATAAAAGTAACACATTTTTTATTAAGGAGAGTATTAGAAAATGAGTAATAAAATTATTAAAGATGGTGACAAGAATAAGAAAAAATCAGTTGAAGAGATGACAAGTATGAAGCAGTATTTGGTGCCAACATTGGTTGGTCTGCTTGTTATAGGCGTGATTATCGCTATTTTAATAATAACGACTAATCCTAAGGATGAAAAGGAAGCTGACAAGGATGATAAGAAGACAGAAACAGTTGCAGGGGTAGGGACTTACTATGCAGATATTGTAATTGAAGATTATGGTACAATTGTTGTTGAGCTTGATGGTGATGCGGCACCTATTACGGTAGCTAATTTTGTTAAGCTTGCAAAAGGCGGATTCTATGATGGGCTTACATTCCATAGAATTATAGAAGGCTTTATGATGCAGGGTGGTGCACCTAAGGATGCGTACTCTCAGGCTGAAACTATAAAAGGTGAGTTTTCAGCCAATGGTTATGAAAATAATCTTAAGCATACAAGAGGTGCGATATCTATGGCACGCTCTAACGCATATAATAGTGCAAGTTCCCAGTTCTTTATTATGCATAAGGATGCGGCGCATCTGGATGGTAATTATGCAGCATTTGGTTATGTAACTCAGGGTATGGATGTTGTGGATAAGGTATGCGAATCAGCCAAGCCTACAGATAATAATGGTTCTATTGCCAGTGACAAGCAGCCGGTAATTAAGAGTATCACTATAAGACAGTAGAACAAATGCAAAAATAGTGTGTGATATTTTGGTGTAAAATGTAATTTTTAGTGGTATTACTAAATAGTGTATGATATAATTTTTTAAATATGCTTACATAGCGGAAGGGTGGATAAAAGTATGAAAGAGTCATGTGTTCATAAAGTTATAATAAAACATAAAACTTATGATATTATATCGGCTAATACTGAGTTCTATTCGTATATCAATTGTAAGCTGTACCATACATTTGATAAGCTCGTGGCACTTAAAGATTTACAGATATTTAAGGATGCAGTCGAATCGGAGAATAGTTTAGGTTCACATTTTATAATTACTCTTGCTGATATAGAGGGTGGTGGTCAGTTTCTGGCTGAATTGTTGCCTTGCGAAAAATCAGGGTGTGTAGAGCTTCGACTTCGCAATGTTGCATCACTTACAAGGGAAAGTGCTGAACTTAAGAAAAGAATTGCTATCAGAGGTTCTATTCTGGAATTATATAATGATGCATATTTCGAGTATGATGTTGACACTAATAAGATGCGTATCTATTCTATATCACATTTTGAGGAAGATATAATGGAGTGTACGCTGGAGGATTTTGTAAGCAGAATCCGTCAGGAGGCTCAGGTTGAAGAACAGGAACAGCTCAGTGGATTTATGAGCGCCATGCTTCAGGGCAATAGGGAGTTTAAGCTTGTTATAAACAGTAGTATGTTTGACTCGGAAGGTAAAGTTGTTACTTTGTATATAAAGGGATGTTCCGTATACAGTGATGGAGAATATGTATGTGCTGCGGGAAGTATTCATTTCGGACAGGAGCGTAATGCAAGTGTCAGAAAGAAAGTTGAAAGAGATTCCCTTACAGGTGTGTTAACTAAGGCTGAGATTACTAACTATGTAATTAATACCATAGATGTTAAAAAGACGCAGAATGTTACATTGGCTATTATTGATGTGGATTATTTCAAGAAAGTTAATGATACATACGGACATCAGAAAGGCGATGAAGTTTTAAAGAAAGTTGCTGCTATTATTGAAGGTGAAGTGGGAAGAGATGGAGTTGTCGGACGTTTTGGCGGAGATGAGTTCTTTGTACTCTTTAATGATGCCAAAGATATGGAGATGGCGAGAGAGCGTTTAAGAAGCTTGAAGAATATGGTTAATACCAGATATCCGGCTAATGAAGAAGGAAAGCCTGCTATTACCCTGTCTATTGGATGTGCGGCATATCCGAAGGATGCTGACAATTACGAAGATATATTTACTCTGGCTGACTTTGCATTGTATAGGGCAAAGGAAAAGGGCAGAAACAGATATATAATATACGATAAAGAGAAGCATGGAACTTTGCAGGAGATTAAAGAGTCCCGCATGACGGATAAGCGTATTAATAACAGAGGTGATATGTCTATCAGCGATGTTTTGTGTGTAATTATGGATAAGGTTTACAGAGGCGAAGATTATCCTATAGAGAAATTATTAGATGATATCGTAGTTAACTCACCGGTTCAACGAATTTTGTTGTATGCAGGGCTTCCGTCCAAGGTTGTGTATATGGCGGGAGAGATGCGACCATCTGATGTCGCATTATCTGAAACACAGGATTATGTTGATACGGAAATGTACAAAGAGATGCTGTCAGAGAATAATTCGCTTATAGTTAATGATATCCGGTATATGGAACAGAAGAACAGGGAAGTATACGAGAAGATGCAGGCGCAAGATCTGTTATCCTTTATGCAGTTTAAGTTTAATGATAGGAACGGCGTGCCGTGCATAATAAGCTTTGAGTCGGTTAACTCCAGGGTTTCATGGGATCAGTCGGCAATACATTATTACAGGTTATTTACTAAGATACTTTCTGAGTATAGTATAATATAATTGGCCCTCAGAGGGGGCGAAACATATATCTTTTTAGGATGGAAGATATATGTTTCGCCCCTCTTTTATTGCACTGGGAATGTATATTGTATACATTACAAATAATGTCAGATATTGTTGATTTTTTGTCAATTATTTGTTAAAATATAAACAATATTTTGCGATTGGATAACCACTTGTGAATTAAACACATTGAAGGAGGGAACTTATGGTAGATAAGAGCTACTATGAAAAGGCAGATCAGGTAATTGCTGAGTATGGTGCGAAGCCATCTTCGTTAATTCCGATTATTCAGGATATTCAGGCTGAATATCGTTATTTGCCGCCGGAATTACTTACATATGTTGCAGAGAAGATTGGAATAACAGAGGCAAAGGCATATAGTGTTGCAACATTTTATGAGAATTTTTCTTTTGAGCCTAAGGGCAAGTATGTTATTAAGGTGTGCGATGGTACAGCCTGTCATGTAAGAAAGTCAACAGCTATATTGGAGCGTTTATATGCAGAGCTGGGAGTGACTAAGGAGAAGCCTACGACAGAGGATATGTTATTTACATTGGAGACGGTTTCGTGTCTCGGTGCCTGTGGACTTGCTCCGGTGCTTACGGTTAATGATAAAGTGTATCCGGCCATGACTCCGGATGCGGCATCAGCTCTTATCAAAGAGTTGAGAGAAATGTAAACAGAATGGAGGATAATCTATGCAAAGAATCGATAGTAGAGAAATGTTGAATGAACTCCGCCATCAGTCTAAGCAAGTTGTGGAGAACAGCAGATGTAGAATCCTTATCTGTGCAGGAACGGGATGTTTAGCAGGTGGTTCAGGAGAGATTTATGATAAGATGTGCGAGCTTATCGCAGCCTGTCCTGACGTGGAAGTTCACTTTGGACCGGAGATTGCTCACGGTGATGGTCCGATGGAAGTTAAAAAGAGTGGCTGCCACGGATTTTGTGAGATGGGACCTTTGATGAGAATTGAGCCTATGGGTATTTTGTATACAAAGGTTTCTGTTGATGATTGTGAGGAGATTTTTGAAAGCACTATTAAGAAGGGTGAGCTTATCAGCCGTCTCCTTTACAAGCAGAATGGTGTTGAGTATCAGAAGCAGGAAGAGATTCCTTTCTATAAGAAACAGACAAGACTTGTTCTTGAAAACTGCGGACATATTGATGCGGAACATATTGATGATGCGCTTGCACACGACGGTTATCAGGCACTTGCAAAGGCTCTTCATGAGATGACTCCTGAAGAAGTTGTGGAACAGATATATGAATCTAATCTTCGCGGACGCGGCGGCGGTGGTTTCCAGACCGGTTATAAGTGGAAGCAGGTAGCAAGACAGCCGGAAAAGATTCGTTACGTTGTTTGTAATGGTGACGAGGGTGATCCGGGTGCATTTATGGATAGAAGTATCATGGAAGGTGACCCTCATAAGATGATAGAGGGTATGGCTATTGCAGCTTATGCAGTTGGTGCACAGGAAGGTTATATTTATGTGCGTGCTGAGTACCCGCTTGCTATTAATCGTTTGAAAAAGGCTATTGCGGATGCAATGGAATGTGGTCTTTTGGGCGATAATATTATGGGAACGGACTTTTCGTTTAAGTTACATATTAACAGAGGTGCCGGAGCTTTCGTATGCGGTGAGGGTAGTGCCCTTACAGCCTCTATTGAAGGTAACAGAGGTATGCCTCGAGTAAAACCGCCTCGTACAGTAGAGCAGGGACTTTTTGACAAGCCTACGGTACTTAATAATGTTGAAACATACGCTAATGTTCCGATGATTGTTTTAAAGGGTGCGGAATGGTTCAAGGGTATAGGTCCTGAGAATAGTCCGGGAACTAAAGCCTTTGCATTGACTGGTAGTGTTAAGAATACAGGTCTTATTGAGGTTCCAATGGGAACTACATTAAGAGAAGTTATATTCGATATCGGCGGTGGCATCAAGAATGATGGCGAATTCAAGGCTGTTCAGATTGGTGGGCCATCAGGCGGATGTCTTATGACTCCGCATCTTGATATTAATCTTGATTTTGATTCGTTGAAGAAGATGGGGGCTATGATTGGTTCCGGTGGACTTGTTGTTATGGACACTAACACCTGTATGGTTGAAGTTGCCCGATTCTTCATGAACTTTACTCAGAATGAGAGCTGTGGTAAATGTGTTCCTTGCCGCGAAGGTACTAAGCGTATGCTTGAGATATTGGAGCGTATTGTTGCAGGAAAAGGCGAGCTTGCAGACCTTGATTTACTTGAGGAACTTGCAGAGACTATTACAGAGACAGCACTTTGCGGACTTGGTAAGAGTGCGGCACTTCCGGTTATGAGTACATTGAAGCTTTTCAGAGATGAGTATATCGAGCATGTTGTGGACAAGAAGTGTAAGTCCCACACATGTACGGCTATGCGTAACTATATAATTAATCCTGACTTGTGTAAGGGTTGTTCAAAATGTGCCCGCAATTGTCCGGTTAGTGCTATTACAGGTCAGATTAAGGAACCGTTTACAATTGATCAGGCTAAGTGTATCAAGTGTGGTGCCTGTCAGGGCAACTGTGCATTTGGTGCAATATATGTTGAGTAATTACAGGAGGTTTTTAGGATGAAGTATATTACAATTAATAATCGTAAAGTCCCATTTGAGGACGAGAAGAACCTCCTTTCAGTTATTAGAAAGGCAGGTATTGACCTTCCTACATTTTGTTATCATTCAGAGCTTTCTACATATGGTGCATGTCGTATGTGTGTAGTTGAGGATGACAGAGGAAGAGTATTTGCGTCATGTTCAGAGACACCAAGAGATGGTATGGTTATCTATACAAACACACCAAAGCTTCAGCATCACAGAAAGCTTATCCTGGAGTTATTGCTTGCATCACATTGCCGTGATTGTACAACATGCCGTGAGAACGGTGTTTGTACATTGCAGAAGCTTGCAAGACAGTTAGGCGTTGATGATGTGCGTTTCCAGAATACTAAGGAACAGTTGCCAAAGGATACATCATCTAACTGTATCGTAATTGACCCTAACAAATGTATTCTCTGCGGTGACTGTGTGCGTACATGCGAAGAAATTCAAGGCGTAGGTGTTCTTAACTTTGCACACAGAGGCTCTAATATGAGAGTTACACCGGCATTTGGTAAGCCTATGTCAGAAACAGATTGCGTAGGTTGCGGACAGTGTAGAGTTGTATGTCCGACAGGTGCCATTACAATTAAGTCTAATGTACACGCTGTTTGGGACCTTGTGTATGATAAGACTAAGCGAGTTGTTGTTCAGATAGCTCCGGCTGTTCGAGTTGCCATAGGTGACAAGTTCGGAATTCCATAGGGAGAGAATTCACTTGGAATACTGGTTGCGGCATTGAGACGTATGGGATTTGATGAGATATATGACACAAACTTTGCTGCAGACTTAACTGTTATGGAGGAGTCAAAGGAACTTCTTGAAAGACTGGAAAAGGGTGATAATCTTCCGCTTTTCACCTCTTGTTGTCCGGGCTGGGTTAAGTTCTGTGAGAAGAAGCATCCTGAGTTTAGAAAGAATATTTCAACATGCCGTTCGCCACAGCAGATGTTTGGTGCTTTGATTAAGGAAGATGCAAGAATGCATCCTGAGGATACAAGAGAAACTATAGTTGTTTCTATTATGCCATGTACGGCTAAGAAGGATGAGATTCTTCGTCCGGAACATTTTACGGATGGTGTACAGGATGTTGATTATGTTCTTACAACTAACGAAGTTACACGTATGATTCAGGAGGCGGGGATTGATCTTGCTAAGATGCCATCAGAGGCACTTGATATGCCGTTTGGTCTTGCGTCAGGTGCGGGAGCAATCTTTGGCGTAACAGGCGGTGTAACAGAGGCGGTTCTTAGAAAGCTTGTGAACAGTCATAAGTCTGAAGACCTTGAGGCTATCAGCTTTATGGGTGTTCGAGGTATGGAAGGTCTTAAAGAAACTACAGTTACTTTGGGCGACCGTGAAGTAAAGATAGCAATTGTCAGTGGTCTTAAGAATGCAGACGACCTTCTTAACCGTATGAAAGCTGGCGAAGTTCACTACGATTTCGTTGAGGTTATGGCATGCCGTCGTGGTTGTATTGCCGGAGGCGGTCAGCCGGTTCCAATCGGTCCTAGAACCCGTGCCGGAAGATATGAGGGTATGTACAATATCGATAAGGAATCGCAGATTAAACTTTCTAATGAGAATCCGTTTATAACAGCCGTATATGAAGGCGTTATTAAGGGCAAGGAGCATAAGCTTCTTCATAATCATTACGAAGAATAAATGAATAATATAAGGAATCCGAGGTCTGGTAACAGGTCTCGGATTTTTGTTGTAAGAAAAGAATTAAATACCTAAAATACGTGCAAAGCAACAAAGACTGTGGTATAATATACAAGTTAAAATGTACAATTACGGAGTTGATATATATGAGTAATTCAAAAAAGACAGGTCAAAAACTCAAACTCAGGAAATGGGTTGTATGGGTTATGGCTATCCTTGCGATTATTATAGTTGGAATAACTGCATATATTGTGAGTGAAGCGGTTAAGAAAGAAGAAAACAGGAATAATGCTAATGTTAATGTGAACGACATAGAATTGGATAATGTTGGTCAGATTGTAGATAATAATATTGATAAGGTGGAAGCAACGGTTGAGATTCAGCTTAAAGATACTGCGATAGAGAAGGGGACTAAGCTTATTGTTACAGCAATTGTAACTCCGGTTAATACAGAGCAGGCTTTAGTATGGTCTTCAAGTAATGCGGGAATATTTGAAGTGGATACTAATGGTATCATTACAGTAAAAGGTGTTGGTACAGCAGTTCTTACTGCAACAGTAGGCAATGTATCGGACGCAGTTGTCATAGAAGGAATAGCAAAGGTTACGGATGGTTCTTCCAATGATTTGCCTATATATAATGTGTCGATGAATACCAGTGGTACTAATAACAGTGGAAGTTCTAGCGGCAGTGGTAACACATCAGGTGATAACAATGGCAACGGCAACTCAGGCACAGCCAGTGGCGGAAGCACAAGCGGCGGTAATACATCCGGAGGCAACACAAGCAGTGGCGGAAGCACAAGCGGTGACAATACATCCGGAGGTAACACAAGCAGTAGTGGAAGCACATCAGGTGGGAATTCAGGCTCAAGCAATGGCGGAAGTTCATCAGGCGGCAATACATCCGGTGGTAACGCAAATAGTGGAGGAAGCACATCCGGTGGAAATTCAGGTTCAAGCAGTGGTGGAAGTTCATCAGGCGGCAATACATTCGACGGAAACACAAGTGGCGGCAATACATCCGGTGGTAACGCAAGTAGTGGAGGAAGCACATCCGGTGGAAATTCAGGTTCAAGCAGTGGTGGAAGCACAAGCGGCGGCAATACATCCGGCGGAAACACAAGTGGCGGAAACACATCCGGCGGTTCGGTAAGCATTCCGGGCAAGGATGACGGAAGTGGGTATGACAGTACGGAAATTGGTTCGAAGCTTCCGGGTGTAGGTTTTGACCAGACTGTGTCGAATCTGTATGTGTATGAAGAGAATGGCAAGTATTTTGGTCAGATTATTACACAGCCTGATGTTACGATTGTGTATGTGAAGGAACGTAGTGATACATTTGATGCTACAATTAAGTCGGTGCTTGCGGCATTATTGCCGGTGGAGCATTCGCAAGTGTGGACAAACTATGTGACATCAATTACAGACAGGACATTTACTGTGGAAAACAGAATGGTGAGAGTTGTAATGCCGTCTGCGGTTCACGGAGGACATTCGCAAATTGTAATATACAATCAGACAAATGTGTGATATAATTATAAGGATAACTAGTAATATGTTAAATATGTTGCAAGTGGGGTGAAGTAGGTTGCTTAATGAAAACAAAGTCAAGATGATGACTAAGATGGCAATATACGAGAAGAATGAGGGGCGTAAATCGCTCAAGACAGCAAAATACTATAAGTCGGATTTTATTGCATTTGGTGTGCTTAAAAGTCTTATAACTACTACAATTGCATATGTTATTCTGGTGGTGCTGGTTGTTTTATGTAACCTTGAGGATATGCTTGCACAGGCCAATGATTTGGACTATATAGCCATAGGAAAGCAGATGTGCGTGTATTATGTGATTATGCTTTTGGTGTTTTCTGTGATAGCAGGGCTTGTGAGTGCTTATCGTTATGATCAGTACAAAAAGGGCTTGAAAAAATACAGTTCAAGATTAAACAAGCTGGAACGTTTTTATAATGTTCAGAAAAGCAGAGGTTAATGGAGGGCATTCATGATATTTTT
>JAFQIQ010000138.1 GCA_017397445.1 Lachnospira sp. | reverse complement strand
GTAGAGCAAACTGTACACTTCTGAACCTCTTCACCTTTAACCTCGCACTCAGGAGCTATGCTCTGCTCCCATGAGCCAGGATTGTGTTCAACCATATCTACATATGTATCACCATAGTAATCCGGGCAAGTTTTACAGGTGTGAGTAGTGTATCCCTGTGCAGTACAAGTAGGAGGAGTAACTACAGCCGCATATTCATGTTCTGCTTTAGGAATTACAACCGTTTCGGTTTTTGAGCAATCCTCACAGGTTCTTGTCTTTAAACCAGTAGCCGTGCAAGTAGCAGGCGTAGTAACTACCCAATCGCCAAAATGATGATTGTTTACATCGATATAGCCATTAAATGAATCAAATGCAATATCCTGCTCAGAACCATTTTCAAAACTATAAAAGCTATCATATCCTTCACGGAAAACAGCATTGATATATGCTTTACCGGAGTTAGGATCATCCTTTAAGGAAAAATGCAGTTCTGCAATCGTTCCATCCTCGGTATAAGCTTCTGTGCTTGTCCAAGCGATATTTACTCCATATCCTTCAGGGTGACCAATTACTTTATAACCACCATCAAGAAGAATGTTTGTGCTATCAAGCACTATACGGCTTGTATCGTAGTTTACACAAAAACTGAAGCCAGAGAATCCGGGATTGTTCTGAACTGTAATGGGAACAACAATATCAGTAGCGCCGAAGTTTACTGATACACCACCAATATTGACGGAAGGTTTATCAGTTTCCTGTAGAGCAGCAATCGTTACCTTTCCATTAACAGTTTGAATGGCAATATCATTTTCATTTGCATCGTAGAAGCTATCATATCCTGCACGATATACAATATCTACGTTTGCCTCACTTGCTGTAAGGTCTTTGGGTACATTGAAATACAATGTGGCAATTTTGCCGTTTTCTGAATATCCGGAAGGACCGGTCCAGGCTAAATTAACGCCATATCCTGTCGGCTGAGCAACCACCTTATAACCATCTTCAATGTTGATTTCAGATTCAACCAACACAAGCTTTTCTGTATCATAATTCACACAAAAGCTGAAGCCGGCAATTCCAGGGTTATTTTCAAGCAGGATGTCTACTGCCACTTGGCTATCGCCAGCAGTGGCAGTAGCATCACTTACTTTAATCGTAAAATCATTTACGGTTGCAGCGCTGACAGGGGTGACGACTGCCGAAAACAGAAGTGTGATCGACAAAAGTAAAGCAAATATTCTTTTCTTCATAATCATCACCCCGCGCTAATTAAAAGATTTCTACTGTGTTGTCTTCGAGATACTCAGTAAGTCTTGTTACATCCTTAATGGTTACATAACCATCGCCATTTACATCAAGAGCCTTGTCAATGACTGCAATAGAAGCATCGTTGAGGTAATTTACAAGGCGAGTAACGTCCTTCATAGTAACAAGCCCATCACCATTGGTATCACCGCGTACATAATCCTTGACAGTAATATCCATTTCCGTACTGCTTTCACGATAAGAAACGGTAAGTGTCTGTTCACCAATTGTCTCAGCGTCATAACCTGTTACGGTATAACCCTCATCAAGTTCAACGCTAGTACCATCTGTGAAAGTGACCTTTACTATCATGGTAGAACAATCAAGTTCTTCGCCTGTAATAGCATCAACAGGAGCTCCCGCTGTAATCGAAATAAAGCTTACTGTCTTGGCAACTACATTAACGTCGAATGTAGCAGTTTCACCGTTATAGGTTACGGTAATTGTCTGAGCACCAAGAACGGCAGGATCGTAACCGCTGATTGAATAACCTGTTTTGATAGTTCTTTCCGAACCGTTTGTATAGGTCAGATTCAATGCTAAGCCAGTTAAATCCAATTCCTCATATTCGTTATACTCAGTTTTAGACGGAGCAGTGATTGTCATTGTAAAGTCGCTGCTTAAGTTGTAGTACATAAGTCCAAAATCATTACAGTAGGTTTCAACATATTCGTCTTCAAAGGCATAAAGTGTTGCATCTTCAGCGCCATAGAATGCAAGGTCGTGGATTTCCTCGACCGGAGCATTAAACACAACCTTATCGAGCTCTACGCACGCATAGAATACTCTGTCACCAATTGCTGTAATACCAGTACCAAACTCAACTTGCTCTAAGCCTGTACAGCTGTAGAACACGCAATCACCAAGGCTTATAACACTATCGGGAATATGAAGTTCAGTAATGCTACTGCAAGATCTGAATGCATAATCACCTATCTCTGTTACGGTTTCGGGGATCTCCAACGCTACAATCTGGTTACAGTTGTAGAATGCATATTCGCCTATACTCTCTGTCTGATTGCCTAAAGTCATATTCTTAACAACAACACAACCATAGAACGCCCAGTCTCCAACGGTAATAACGCTGTTAGGTAAGAGCATTTCCTTAAGTGAAGCACAACCAAAGAATGTATAATCATTGATTGCCGGCACACCATCAGGAATATTGATATAAGTTATGCTATTGCAGTTGTAGAATGCATATGCTCCGATGTTTCGCACCGTTGCAGGAAGAATCATTTCCGGCATCAATTTGCACTCTTCAAAACTATGTTCACCGATGTGAACCAAGCCAGAATCACTGTCAATATAGATGTTATTCATTGCGATACAGTTGAAGAAAGCATAATCATTAATTGATTTTACTTTATCAATTTCAACCTTCTGGAGTCTCAGATTTTCTGCAAAAGCATATGCATCGATTGTTTCGGTAGCACCGATTTCAACATAGTTGATGACATCACCTTTGTAGAAAGCATAATCGTCAATCAGGTCAGTATTATTAATAACAACGCCTATAATAGTCGAAGAGTTCGCAAAAGCATATGTACCAATGGTATCAACGTTTTCATCAATAACAAGATACTGCACGCCTGTCATCTTACCATCGTAAACAGATGCATCAATGGTTCCGTCAACTCCGCGAATTGTTGCAGTGAGTTTGCCACTTGACGCCTTGAATACGTCTGTACCAACAGAACAAATTGTATCAGGTAATGATATCGTGATTAACTGATCACAATTAGCAAATGCCATATCACCCAATGTGTGAATGTTATCGTTTACAACAATATGGGTGAAGTCCTGGGCATTTAAGATGTTTGCTGCGATAGAGCCATTAACATAATAGAAAGTTGCCGTTACATCCTTACAGTTGTATTCTGTAACGATAGGATTGTAGATGGCATCTGCGCCGATAGCTTGAATGCTATCAGGAACGATTAAGTTTTTAAGCAAAACATCGTCTACGAATGCTTCTTTACCGATTGTATCAATATTTTTAGAGAACAAGTAGTTGCCGGAAATCGGGGACTCCGTTCCATAAGTAATATCGCTCAATGTATAACACTGTGCAAAAGCTCTGTCGCCAACAGCCGTAATGTTTTCATCGATCTTTACGTGGCAAACACCTTGCTTTTCTAAAAGGCCTGCCGCAATAGTTCCGGTAAGATAGCGAATCTCAACCGTTAAATCATTGTTGTAGAAAAATACACCGTTTCCTACGCTAGTAACATCATCCGGCAAAGAAACAATTGCTAAAGCCTTACAATCGATAAATGCAGAGTCGCCAATTGTCTTCGTAGCATCAGGAATTGTGATTTCGGTCAAATTCACACATTTTCTGAACGCCGATGCATCAATTACCTCTACTGTTTCAGGAAGAGTAATATTAGCAAACGCACAATTGTAGAATGCAGAAATTCCAATAGAAGTTACTTCCCCATTCAGTTTTACTGTTGCCAACTTCTCACAGCCAGAGAAAACAAGATCTTTAATTACAGTAACTCCAACCGGGACAGTAATAGTAGTAATACTAGCGCAATTTTCAAATGCTGCCTTTCCTATTTCTGTAACAGAGGAAGGGATTGAAACGGTAGACATAGCACTACAATTCTGGAATGCGCCCTCACCAATAGTAAGAAGATTCTTTCTAAGAGTTGCTCGTGTCATCGTCTCATTAGATGCAAAAGCATAGTCACCAATCTCTATAACAGTTGCAGGAACGGAAAGCTTTTCAAGAGCGCAGTTATAGAATGCATAGTCTCCGATGCGCTCAACACTAATACCAATAACAATGGTGTCGAGTTTTTCGCAATTATAGAAAGTGTAATCGCCAATTGCGTCTGCGGTGATACCGATTGTCGCGGTTGTCATCGAAGTACAGTTATAGAATGCATGAGAACCAACCTTGACTGCGGTATCAGGCACAACGGCTTCTACAAGAGAAGTACAGTTATAGAACGCTCCAACACCAATGCTTTCAACGCCCTCGGAAATTGTTACATTTACGAGACCGGTACAATAATAGAATGCATAATCTCCAACACTATCAACAGTCGTAGGAATTGTGGCATTAACAAGTCCGGTGCATTTGTTAAATGCATACTTACCAATACTCTTAATATTCGATGGAATGGTGATACTCTTAATAGTAGTACAATTAGAAAAACCATAATCGCCAATTTTGTTAACGATCATTCCGTTAATCTCTGTAGGAACGGTAAGTTCTGTACTGGTAGTAACACAGCCAATAATCTCTACACAACCATCATCATTCACAACATAATAGAATGTATCATTACCAGTCGTATAGGAATCGTTCAAAATCTCGCGATTGGAAGAACGATAGTTATATCCTGCTGACGGACGATAGACATAGATGGTACAATCGTCTGGAATAGCATTTACTCCAATACTCGTCACTGTTTTAGGAATGGTGAGACTAGTAAGGCCAGTGCAACCATCAAATGCTAATCGGCCAATGCCCACAATGTTCTTGTGAATATTCACTTCCACGATTGTTTCATTATTTTGGAAAACAGTTCCTCCGATGTATTTGATATCATCGGGGAAAGTAATGGACGAGGCCGTTCCATTGTACTTAATAAGGACACCATCACCAATTGTGACAAATTCTTCAGTAAGGTTCTTATACCAAGGAACATTGCGGAAAGCATACGCACCTGCTGATTTAATACCGTCATTCAAAGAAATGGAAGTTAATTTGTTGCAATTATTAAATGCACCCTGCTCAATCTTATTAGCGTTGGTAATATTAACCGTCTGGATAGCTGAAGGAATTGCAAAATAATATGTTTGCAAATAATACCTTGAAGAAGAGTAATAGTCGTAACAAGAATACCATGAACTACCATAGCTCTCACTGTAATAATAGTACGGCTTATACGACGTACTCTCCTTACCGGCAACACGAGATGGAATGAAGTTAATCGAACTGCTTGTTTGGTACTTACTTATTGTTCTGTTTTCAGTTGTGCTTTCTCCATCATAAATGCCATAATAACTATTAGATGCATTCACAACATAACTAGTTCCAAAAATATAACCAAACGCACTTTGGTATCCCGTTGCAGTTCTGCTTTCTCCAACAAAAGGCAATGTTATTTCCTTCAATCCGCTACAACCGTTAAAAGCGAAGCCTTCAATCTTAGTTACGGTATCAGGAACAACAATTTCAGTAAGTGCTGTATTTTGGCTGAATGCATATGCCGGGATTGTCTTCAAACCAGAGCCAATATTCAATTCGGAAACCTTCGTATTTTCTGCAAATGAATATTGTCCGATGCTTACAACTGAATCGGGAATGGAAATTTCAGTTAAAGTCGTGTTCTTGTAGAATGCATAATTTCCTATGCTTTCAACCTTTTCAGGAATTCTCAACTCTTTAAGAGCTGAATTGTTATAAAAAGCATATTCGCCAACGGAAGTCACGTTTTTGCTAATAACCAATTTAGCAATCCCTGTACAACCATAGAAGGTGTAGCCCTCTACTGCAGTGATAGAATCAGGAATATAAATCTCAGTTAACGAATAGTCTCCATAAAAAGCAGATTCGCCTATTGATGTAACACTTTCAGGAATTGTAAAATCCTTCAATTTATTATTGTTTTCGAAAGCGTGGGCTCCAATAGACTTGATGCCATCGTTGAGGTTTATGTTCAAAATATCATTACAGTTATTAAACGCACCCTGCTCGATTTTCTCGGCATCGGTAACAGTAACTGTAGTTATTGTGGAAGGTACTGCAAAATAGTATGTTTGCAAATAATACCTTGAAGATGAAGTGTAGTTATAGCAAGAGTACCATGAACGATCATAGCTTTCAGTACTCGTGTAATATGGCTTATAAGAACTGGAATAGTCACCTGCAACTCGGGAAGCAATAAAGTTTGTAGATTTAGTAGTACTATAAACGCTTAATGTTGTATTCTGTGTAGTGCTAGTCTTATCGTAAATACTGTAACCATAAGTATCCGATGCATTCACGACATAATTAGTGCCGAAAATATAACCAAACGCACTTTGGTATCCTGTTGCTGTTCTGTTTTTACCAACGAAAGGTAAAGTAATTTCTTTTACGCCATTTAAACCGTAAAAAGCAAATGCACCTATCTCAGTAATAGAACTTCTAACAAGAATTCTATTGATAGAATCAGCGTAATCAAACCAAGGTGCTGTATCACTTGTAGTATATACAGGAACAGAACCCTCACCGGCGATTTCAAGCAATCCATTGCTGTAGAAATACCATTCTACTGTCGAGTTAACAATGCCGCTATCGGTTACGGTAAGCGTAGAGGTATCCTCGTGATCTGCCGCAAGAACATCATAAGCTTTACGTGCAGCAAGCAGAGTTCCATAGTTAGATACTTGTTCTTTCTGTGCATCTGTCAATGCTTTATATGCGGACTCTGCCTCTAAAATCTTTGCAAGTGACACATCATTATACTCAACTGTGCCAATAGCATCTATCTTGTCAATGACATCTTTAACCGCAGCATCTAGTCTTACCTCTGATGCTTTTTCTTCCAATTCAGGACTGGATATATTCCAATCCGTTGTAAGTGCAATAACGTTAGTGTTCATACTCATAACAAGCGCAACACACACTATAAGACTTACTATACGTCTCCATTGTTTTTTCATTTTATTAACCATTCCTTTCATCCAAGGAGTTTCGAGCTCTCTGCGCGTATGTCAGATGGCAAATATTCATCACATAGCTTTTGGATATCTTCAACAAATTCCGTAGAAGCTTTCGGATGTATAAGAACCTCACATATATCTCGAGGATCAAATTCTATCTTTTCGTCTTCAAGCTTAAATTTCTCTTTCAACCAATGATAGTTTTGAGTAAGATAGTCACTTAAAGAATCTGCTATAATTCCGCATCCTCTGAAATCACAATCAACAGGCAACTTGTAGATCCTAACCTCATTTTCGTACTCAAAGTCATCCTTTTTCTTTTCCGTGATGAGCTTTGGAACCCATCTTTCTGCCGACACAAAACTATCCAATATCCCATTAATAGTTATTTCTGGTTTGTAACTAACATCCGAATGCTTTATTCCCATCCGTTCGAAAGACTTTCTTTTGATTGAAATACAAATCGTTTCATCAGGTCTTTCGGTCCACATCAACATATCGTCTTTGTTTTTTGTCCAACATTGACATCGAGCTCGTACAAGAAGGGCTGAAATAATCTGAAAATCACTTTTAATGTCCATCTCAGAATAATTAGGATAAATATTTTGGTATTTCCTAATTAATTCGACGCAGGCTTCCTCTGTTTCAAATGTTTTGAGAAAGAAAGCTTCTAATTTATCAGGCCAATTCCCCGGATATTTCAAAGTTAGTCTGTGATTTATGATGATGTCAACGAACTCTTCCTTTGACATATACCGATAAACATATTCAGTTTGCAATTTCAGCACCTCCCCTCTTTCAAGCAACTTGACGGTTTTGATTAAGAAACCTTATTAAGATTATAGGTCCCCTTGTCTGTGCCTTCCCCGCCAACGAGGGTTAGTTTTTCGTTTTCAACTGTAAATGTGTATTCACAATCCCTAACAACATCTTCTGTGAAATCAAGCTTGAGCTTATCACCGGAGATGTTGTACTTATATTCATAGTGAACATCGTCCACACATAAGCAACCGGTACCGTCGTCGTTAAATTCATATGCAGTGTATTGATCGTATCTCCATGTACCGACCAAAACATCATTGTTTTTATTTCCACCAAAAATAAGCAAAGATATAACTACTGCTATTACAATAAGAACGGCAGCAATCATAAGTATTGCCTTGTTATTTCTACGTTTTCGTTTCTTAGGAGTTCGTCTTTCGTAGTGGCCTGCATATCGGCCGTTATTAGACGAACTTCTGCTTGAAATTTCGTTATAATCGCTCATATTTTCTCCTTAAAAGCACAATCCGGTGGCAACGTACAGTTTACGCTGCCACCGGAAAGTCATTTATCTGCTTTGTTTCGTTCTCTTTTTAAACACAACGCAAGCGGTGAGACAAGAACCGGAAACAAACAACAAGGCTATCCAAAGAAGCAGATTACTGTTATCTCCAGTTTGGGGAGAATTCGTATCTTTATCAACTGGAATCTTTTCTGTAATGGTATCTCCACAAACAGAGCAGGTCTTTTCTTTGCTGCCCTCTTCTGTTGCAGTTGCTTCCTTCGTTACTTTCCAATCGCCGTAGGTATGTGCAGCTTTTTCTATAATATTTCCGCAAGCACAAGCCTTCCAGTGATTATCAGCATCCTTCTCATAAGTATCGCCGTAGCTGTGCTCGCCCTTAGCAATTACAGTATCAGCAAGAGTAATCACAGTAGTTGCAGCTTCATCAGAGAAGAGGAGTTCACAACCAGAACAGGTAAAGTATTCGATATTGCCAGCATTTTCGTGGCTTGCTCCAACTGCAGGAACCTTAACAGTCTTATGACCGGCAGGAATGTCGGTGCCAGTAGCAATCTTGGTTTCGCAATCCTTACACCATGTATCACCTGTGTAACCAGGCGTAGTGCAAGATTCAGTTGCAGCGTCACGAACTTCGGTATTCTTATGGTTGTTTGCATTCACAGAACCATAGGCAACATTACATACAGAGCAAACAGCTTTTGCCTTACATGTAGCTTCACCGCCAGTATGTTCTGCTTTATCAACAATGTTGCCACAAGCAACTACAGTACATTCTTTCCAGTGATGTGTATCATCGGTGCTCCAAACGGAAGCAGGACTATGATCACTCATCTCAATAGAAGTACCGGTTGCGATCTTCACATTACAATCAGAGCAGTAGGTATCGCCAGTGTAACCAGGCTCGTAACAAGAAGTCTCCTTCTGACCTACGAGGTAGGTAGTTCCCTTATGGTTGTTTGCGTTCAATTCGCCATAAGCAGTTCCACATACAGAACAAGAAGCCTGAACCTTACAAGTAGCTTCGCCACCAGTATGTTCTGTCTTATCAAATTCAGTGCCGCATCCACAAGTATGGAAATGATGTGTGCCAT
>JAFQIQ010000137.1 GCA_017397445.1 Lachnospira sp. | reverse complement strand
GGGATTTTCTTTTATGGAAGCGTTTATGGACGAGCTTACCGTGCGTTCTGCCAAAGGTAAGGGGACAACTGTTATTATGAAGAAAAGGATAGGTGTGGAAGATTAGTGAATAGGGTGTGGTTATATGGATCATACTAAGGAACTGATTGAGAGAGCACATAATGGTGATAAAGATGCCAGAGAGCAACTGGTTCTGGAAAATATGGGGCTTATATGGAGTATCGTACGCAGATTTGCGGGACGCGGATATGAGCAGGAGGATTTGTTTCAAATAGGCAGTATTGGGCTGATAAAAGCGATTGACAAATTTGATATGGCTTTTGATGTGCGTTTTTCCACTTATGCCGTGCCTATGATTGCAGGGGAGATAAAGCGCTTTTTAAGAGATGACGGAATGATTAAGGTGAGTCGTTCCTTGAAGGAGATTGCGTATAAGGCGTATCTTGCAAAGGAACAGATGGAAAAGGAGATGAAAAGAGAGCCTACATTAAAGGAAATAGCGGCTGTTATTGAAGTATCGGAGGAAGACTTGATTCAGGCAATGGATGCGTCGGCAGAGATTGAGTCTTTACACAAAATTATTTATCAGGGCGACGGAAGTGATATATCGCTTATGGACAAGTTACAGCAGGAAGGAGATGTTAGCGAGGATATAACGAACCGACTGATGGTGGAACAAATGCTTAATTGTCTGGAATCAAAGGAAAAACAGATAATATATATGCGCTATTATCTTGATAAAACTCAGACGGAAATAGCGACGGAGCTTGGCGTTTCTCAGGTGCAGGTGTCCAGAATGGAGAAAAAAATATTACAGAAAATGGCACGTATGTGCGGATAGCTGGCGGGGCAAACTAGCAGTGAATAAATATGCGAGGTTTGCAAGGCGTTATGAAAGAGGTTTTGTATTTACAGATTAATAGAAATGTTGAGGTTTCTAAAAGGGATGTGACAATAGGAGATGTGGCCACTGTGTACTGTGCCAACAGCAGTGTGGTAAGTAAGGTTAAAACATTGAAATTATTGTCAATACCCGATGTAAAAAAGAAAAGAGTTTGTGTATCGGCTATGTTGATTATTAGGATGATTAATGAAGAATTTCCTAATGTGGAGATTAATAACATAGGGGAGACGGACTTTATTGTGGATTACATTGATGAGAAGCCGAAAAGTAAAGTGCTGCAGTGGCTTCTAATAGGCTTTGTGGCACTTTTTACGTTGGTGGGCAGTTCTTATGCGGTTATGGCTTACAACAACGATGTGGGAACTACGGAGATATTTAGTCTGATTTACGAAAAATTCGGTGCATCCTTTGCAGACAGTAATATTTTGGAAATATCATATTCAGTAGGGTTGGCCCTGGGGATAATAGTGTTTTATAACCATTTTGGAGGGAAGCGTTTTGGCAGTGATCCGACACCTATTGAGGTTGAGATGGATAAGTATGAGGGGGATATTGATACGGCACTTATTGACAGAAGTGCGGCAGCAGGCAAGGAGGAGAGTGTATGACGGAAATCTTGCATATTGCTGCGTTGGCCTTCTTTGGAGTGGCGGCAGGAGCCCTTACTTCTGCAGGATTTTTTGCAATTATAACGGCGGTTGGATTGATAAACAGAGTCGCGGCAGTAACAAAGACAACTGATAAACTGCTTTTATATGAGGAGATTATTATTATTGGTGCGGTAGCAGGAACTGTATTGTCTGTTTTTGATGTAAGTCCTGCCAGAGCCGTTGCCGGTATTGGAGATGCTGCAGTAATATTTATATTGATGCTCATAGGGGTACTTGCCGGCATGTATGTTGGACTTTTTGTTGTAAGTCTGGCAGAGACCGCCAAAGCATTGCCGATATTTATAAGAAGAGTAAGAATTGGTGCAGGCCTTGGAATTGTAATACTTATGATAGGCCTTGGAAAGGCTGTAGGACAGTTAATATATTATTTTGTGCTGTATGTGTAAGTGCAGGGATGGGGGGATTATGAAAGAAAAAAATGTTATTAATGAGAAAAAGCGTAATGAAAAATATAATGAATATGTTGAATCGGTTACACCAAAAGCCAGCTGTTTAAAGAATTGTATAAAGGCATTTATAACAGGAGGACTTATATGTACTTATGGTCAGTTGCTGTTGGAAATCTTTAAGTGGCTTGATTTTGGTAAGACTGATGCTGCGCTATTTACAACCATATGTATGATTCTGACAAGTATTATATTGACAGGTTTTGGTATATATCCGCTGATAACAAGCTTTGGAGGTGCAGGGAGTCTTGTGCCTATTACCGGGTTTGCAAACAGTGTAGTTGCAACGGCTATAGAGTACAAAAAAGAAGGACAGGTGTTTGGTATAGGGTGCAAAATATTTACCATAGCGGGTCCTGTGAGTTTATATGGTATTCTTGCCAGCTGGATAGCGGGACTTTTGTATTGGGTTCTGAAACTTGTGGGGGTGATGTGATATGATTAAGGGTAAGCAGAGCGTGGTTTTTGACAAGCCGGTGTATATAGAGGCTGTGGCAAGTATAGTTGGGGAGAAGGAAGGTCAGGGTCCATATGGAAAATATTTTGATATTGTGTCCAATGACCCTATGATGAATACCAATACCTGGGAAGAGGCAGAAAGTAAACTTCAGGAGCTTGCTGTTGATAAATTGTTTGATAAGAGCGGTATAGGTAAGGATGATGTGCGGTATATGTTTGGGGGGGATTTGTTGGGGCAGCTTATCGCCACATCTTTCGGACTGAAAAAATATGAGATTCCTCTTTTCGGTTTGTACGGAGCCTGTTCTACATTTGGGGAAGGTTTGTCTTTGGCAGCAATGTGTGTAAGCGGAGGATATGCTGAGTCAGTTATTGCGTTGGCATCAAGTCATTTTGCAAGTGCGGAAAAGCAGTTTAGATTTCCACTTGAATACGGAAATCAGCGTCCAATGGCTTCTACGTGGACAGTGACAGGGTGTGGTGCGGCTATGGTAACTGAAAGAAAAACTGACGTGAGAATAAGTGGTATTACTACAGGGACAATAGTGGATTATGGTGTTAAGGATTCTATGAATATGGGTGCTTGTATGGCCCCGGCCGCAGCGGCACTTATTGCGGCTAACCTTGCGGATATGGATGTGGATGAGAGTTATTATGATAAGATTATTACCGGTGACTTGGGAACAGTAGGTCAGAAGATATTGATTGATTTGTTGCGTGAAAAGGGATATGAAATTACTAACAGGCATATGGATTGCGGAATTGAAATATTTGATGGAGAGAGTCAGAATACCATGGCCGGAGGAAGCGGCTGCGGCTGTTCGGCTACTATGTTTTGTGGCAGTCTGATTGACAGAATACGAAGCGGGGAGTGGAACAGAATTCTTTTTGTGCCTACGGGGGCCTTGTTGTCTACTGTCAGCTACAATGAGGGCAAGAGCGTTCCGGGCATAGCACACGGAGTGGTGATTGAGAGAGGGGTGTAAGAGAATGGTGTTTTTAAAAGCATTTTTAATAGGGGGACTTATATGTGCGGCAGTGCAGATTCTTATGGAGAAAACTAAGCTGATGCCGGGGCGTATTATGGTACTTTTGGTGTGTGGTGGCGTTTTGCTGGGGGCCTTGGGTATATATGAGCCTTTTGCAGAGTTTGCGGGGGCAGGAGCTACAGTACCGTTGCTGGGCTTTGGAAATACTCTGTGGAAGGGCGTTAAGGAAGCGGTGGATGTCTCCGGCTTTCTGGGGACATTCAAAGGAGGCTTTACAGCCGGCTCTGTTGGAATATCGGCAGCTTTAGTGTTTGGCTATTTGGCCTCATTAGTCTTTGAACCGAGAATGAAGAAGAAATAAAAAATGCTTCTGCGGGATGTTAATGTGCATCCAGCAGAAGCGTTTTATTAGTCGTCTTTATTGGAGGTCGGTGGTACTGTGTAAGGTGCTGTAGGAACGGTATTGCCTCTGGTGCCTCCGTTATCTGATGGGGATGAGGATTCATTCTCCGTATCGGCGGAAGTGTCATTTTCACCACTGTTATTGGTGTTTCCGTGTACTGAACATATGGTTGAAAGCTGTGTTTCTGTTATGGCATATTTCTGGTCTTTAGGAACGATCTGCTCGCCCTTGCTGTTTAGTGCTTCAAGTAATTCAGCTTTCTTTATATATGTTACTGTGTCGTAATCTAAGCAGTTGGTTGATGCAACTTCGCCGGTAGTTTTGCATATCTTAACCTGAATGTGAGTGTCACAGGTTTCTGTAGGCATATTGTCGTATGAGAAATATTCTGTTACAACTTGTGAACCTCTTGGGTCTGTATCACATAAGCCTTCTACATGAAGCTTTCCGGACTGCTTGCATACCTGTAACGGAATGATTCCGGCAGGCTGTTCAAAGGTCTTTGGTGCCAAATCTGCGTGTATTGCCCTCATAATATCGCCCCACATCTTAGGCTGATTCATAGAAGACATATCTCCCGAATTGTCATCGAAACCAACCCAGATACTTGCAGAGTAGTATGGTGTGAAACCGCAGAACCATCGGTCAGTACCGCCTGAAGTTGTTCCGGTTTTTCCGCAAG
Organism: Lachnospira sp.; assembly: GCA_017397445.1. GTDB lineage: Bacteria > Bacillota > Clostridia > Lachnospirales > Lachnospiraceae > Lachnospira. The sequence goes on along the minus strand of JAFQIQ010000137.1, from coordinate 11,576 downwards.
TGTCAATATCTTTAACAACTGCGTTCTTTGAGTAACTGTAAGTTGTACATGTCTTTAATAAGTCAGTGACAAGCCATGCTGTTGTATCCTTTAATACAGTCTGAGTCTCAGGCGTTGTGTTGTCGAGGATTATATTGCCGTCAAAATCTACTACCGTAGTGTAATAAACCGGTTTTGTATACACACCGCTATTAGCTATGGTTGCGTATGCGGCAGTCATGTCGATATTGTATACTCCGTATGTCAAACCGCCAAGGGCAAGGGCCTGAACCATATCGTGATTACCGTTTACGGATTCCTTAGGTGAAATAAGGGTTGTTAATCCGAACTTGCTTGCATAGTTAAAACCAACCTCAGGAGTGATTTTGGTTAATGTCTTTACAGCCGGTACGTTGGTTGAATACATTAATGCTTCGCGTACTGACAATAAACCGCTATATACACCCTTGTCTACATTGCTGACAAGTTTGCCTTTCTCACCGGAATAGTAGTATGGTGCATCGTCTATAGTTGTAGCCAGGGTGATAGAGCCGTTGTCAAGTGCCGGTCCGTATACTGCCATAGGTTTTATGGCTGAACCCGGCTGGCGCTTTGAGTCAGTTGCTCTGTTTAAGGTACGTTTTCCGGTTTTGTCTCCTCGGCCGCCTGTAAGAACTTTAACATGGCCTGTAGAGTTTTCGATAACCGAAAAGGATGCCTGAGGCTGGATGGTGTATGAAACATTTTCATTAACGACAGTTCCACCTTTGGCAAGCATTGCATTTCGGAAGGTATCGAGGCACTTCTTTGCAGCTTCTTCTGTTTTAAATGTTAATGTAAAATCAGGATTATTGTTTTTCTTCTGATAATACTCAAGTACTTTGTAGTGAGAATAATAGGAAATTGTTTTGTCAGCCTCTCTTATGGTTAAGTTGTAAGACGATACTGACATAAATGTTCCCATAGGGTAATTCTTAGGGTTATTAATAACTGCGTCGGCAGCAGCCTGCATAGAAGTATTCTGTGTTGAATATATCTGCAAACCGCCTCTGTAAACCAGGTCAGAAGCCTGAGTTTCGCTGTAGCCCTTCTGTTCCATGAGATCATTGATAATCTGTTCAATAATGGTATCTACAAAGTAGGTGTAGGATTCGTCGTCGGCAAGCTCTAAATCAAGGCTCTGTATTCTTGCATATACATCGTCAGCGAGAGCTGCATCATGTTCTTCCTGGCTGATATAGCCCTGTTCCAACATATCGTCTAAAACTTTAGTCTGACGTTCCTTGTTGTTTTCAGGATATTTTACAGGGTTTAAATATGCAGGACTTTGGGTGATGGATGCAATAACAGCACATTCACTTAATGTGAGTTCTGATACATCTTTGCCGAAATAGCCGTTGGCGGCAGCCTGGACACCGTAGTAACCGTTGCCCAGGTTAATAGTGTTAAGGTAGTTCTCAAGAATTTCTTCTTTGTCCATAACTGTTTCAAGTTTAACGGCTAAGTACTGTTCCTGCAGCTTTCTTTTTATCTTCTCTACGGTTGTTTCATTGTAAGCCTGAAAAACATTGTTCTTAATAAGCTGCTGTGTGAGGGTGCTGCCACCCTGTGACAGTGAGCCGCTTTTAATGGCAACGGCGGCTGCTCGCATAATACCCTTAATATCGATTCCGTTATGCTCGTAGAATCTGGAGTCTTCCAGTGCAATAAATGCTTCCTGCAGGTCGATAGGAACCTGCTCGATACCAACTGATATACGATTAGAGCCGGAAGTTGAAAGCTTCTGAATCTCGTTGCCCTTGTCATCATAGATAACACTGACGAAGCCGTCCGGTGTAACATCTATGGTTGATATATCAGGGGCACTGGCTATTATTCCCTGGACGGCACCCAGGGCAAGACATCCTCCGGATACAATTGCTGCAACTGCACATATAAGTAATAACTTAACGGAAGTGATTCCGAGTTTTGTTCCAAGTTTAGTGGTGGAAGAATTGAGCAGCTTTTTCTTTTGTGTTATGCCGTTACTTCCATATTTCATATAAAACCTCCATTCTGAAGATGCAATTAATGCATCTTACAATTAAAATGAAATCAAAGTGATTATAACACATTATGAAGTCTTTGACAAATCGCAATAAATTAATCATAATAAATGAAGATAATGTTAAGTGGTCGGGATGTTTTGATACCCGGCAGCTGGAAAGGGAAGTTACTATGAAAAGAATCAGAGTGGGAGGTACCGGAGAGATTGTAGAGAAGAAGTCCAGATTTATTGCCCAGGTATTCGATGTGGGAACAGAAGAAGAAGCTACAGAATACATTAATAACATAAAAAAGAAGTATTGGGATGCAAGGCATAATTGTTGGGCATTAGTTATAGGAAATAATAACGAATTGCAGCGTTTTAGCGATGACGGTGAACCGGGAGGTACGGCAGGAAAACCGATTCTTGAAGTGCTTGACAGAAGCGGTGTGCGTAATTGTCTTATTGTTGTAACCAGATATTTTGGAGGAACTCTTCTTGGAACAGGAGGGCTGGTGCGTGCATATCAGGCTTCGGCAAAGGCAGGACTCGAGGCCAGCAGTATAATGGAAGTGCATTCCGGAAAAAAAGTTGCGGTTGATATTAACTATAATAATGTAGGGAAAATGCAATATATATGTAGTGAGCTGGACATACCGGTGCTTGCTACGGAATATGGAGCAGATGTGCATATGGAGCTTATGGTTAATGATGACATATATGGAATGTTTGCAAAGAAAGTTACGGAAAGCTTTTCGGGTACGGTGGAGCCGGAAGATATGGGGCAGTGTGACTATGGTCTTGTGGGACGGGAAGTTGCAATTCTGTAGACGGATCCGATGATTAGGACGTGAGGTCGGGGCTCTTGGACAAAATGTGAACAAAAAATTAACAGTGGTAAATACGCACAATTTAAGAATTAAAAATGTAAAAATTTTCAAAATTATAGTCAATATGTAATAAAAAATGAAATGTGAATTGGGTTATTAGTACAAATTTGACAGAAAAGGCTTGTCGAAAAAAGACGGTTCAAAATTCATGAAACTCGAATTTGTTAACAAAAATTGAACAAAATTTAAAAATGATGAATTGTGGGAAGCCCCTATTTATGCGGTTTTCACAAAAAGTACAAAAAAAATACAAGAAATATTAAAAAACACCTTGTTAAAAACATACAAAAATGTTATTATACAGGTGTCAATAATATAACGCTGGGTGAAAGTCCCGGCAAAAACCATAAGGAGGGTTTAAAAGTTTATGAAAAAGACAGTTAAGAAGCTTACTGCTGTAGGTCTTACTCTTACAACAGTAATGGGCCTTGTAGCTTGCGGTGGCAAGAAGGAAGATCCTACAAAGGATAATGGCGGCGTTGTTACAAAGCCAAAGACAATCAAGGTATTGGTTGATAACACAGTTCTCGCTGAGACAAATGGTGGTGAGAAGTTCTATGAGTACCTCGAGGGACTTTTAGAGAAGGTTGGCGATGAAGGCAAGATCGATCTTGAGTTCACACGTCCTCCACACAGCAGCTACTATGATAGCGTTGCTGCTACATTCAACGGAACTAACAAGCCAGACGTAGTTCTTCTTTCATCAGATTACTACGCTCTTTACTCAGCTAACGATATGCTTTGGGATATGTCAGAGGCTTGGGAGAATTCAGAGACAAAGAAGTCAGGCAGACTTATCGATGGCGCTGACAAGGTTCTTTCAGCTCTTTACGTTAACGATTCTGACGGAAACAAGGCTATGTATGGTTTCTCTCCATACCGTGGTAACGGATGCTGTACATACGTTAAGTCTGACTGGTTAAAGAACGCTGGTATCGAGCCATCTTCAATCCAGAACAAGGCAATGTCATTTGCTGAGTTCTATGATATGCTTAAGAAGATGAAGGCTGCTAGCAAGAGTGATTATGTTGTATCTCCTCCAGGATTTATTTCTGCAGAGGCTCCATACACAAACTACTTGCCAGAGTTCTATCAGAAGGCTCAGTACACATTCTACAAGGATGCTTCAGGTAAGTATGTAGATGGTTTCTCAGAGCAGGCTATGATCGACGCTCTTGACAGAATTTCTCAGGGTGTTAAGGATGGTATCATCAACAAGGGTGCTGATGGTAACTCTACATCAGATGCTCGTAACCGTTTCTACTCAACAGACCCATCAACAGAGTCAGGTATCTTCACATACTGGGCTGGTAACTGGGCTAACACACTTAAGAAGAACCTTGATGGCAAGACAAGAACAGATGGAACAGCTATGAGTGGTGATTTGGTTGCTATCAACCCTATCACAGAGCTTGGTACATATGTAGAGAGAATTGCTCCAGCTTGGTGTATTACAACAGCTTGTGAGAACCCACAGGGTGTATTCAAGTACTTCATCGATACTATGCTTAACGGTGGCGACATTCAGATGGCATGGCAGTATGGTGCTAAGGGTACTCACTGGGATGACAAGGCTGAGTCATTCACACTTAAGGGCAAGGACGGTAAGGAAGGCGCTTCTTACTCATACAAGGATGGCGAATTCCACTTCTTACCATCTCCAGAGGATCCAACAAAGTTGATCAGCAAGAACCACATCGATCCACCTTTGGCATTGGCTGAGATTCCTAACGATCCAGGTAAGGCTTCATTGACAGAAGTTGCTAAGAAGAATGCTGAGTTCTTCTCAGATGTATGCTCAATGGCTGTACCTCTTCCAATGACAGAGGAGCTTGGTGCTAACTCTGCAGATATCAACAAGAAGAGAAACGAGATTATCTCTAAGGTTGCTCTTGGTCAGTGCACAGGTGCTGAGGGTATCGCTGAGTACAAGTCATCAGTTGGTAAGCTTGTAGACGAAGTTCTTAAGTCTTTGAACAAGTAATTTAGACTGTTTTAGGTAAACGATTTACCTTAATTAAAGAATCCTCTCTCGGGTGGCGTCCCGCCACCCGGTCTGGATTCTGATTTTTAGCTTATTCATTTAAAGAGGTAGGCTTGAATTATAAAAACTAGGAAAGAAGGTATGAAGATGCAATGTAAGTCTTGTAATACAGAGTTACCTAAAAAGGCTAAAGTATGTCCTAAGTGTGGTAAAATTGTCAATGAAAAGAGCAGTGGCAATCTTAAGGTAATAGCTGTTTTCGGTTTAGTTATTGCTATGATCGCTAGTATGTTGCCTTTCGTTCAGAATACATCTGAAATTAAGGACGCCTACAGCTTTATGAATATTGACATGCCAATCATGTGGTATCTCTTCATCTTAGCAATCGTCGTAAGTGCGTGCTTACTTGTTGCTAGAAAAGATATGTTATCTATCATTTCTACTCTTGCAGCAGCAGCAGTTTTTGTTGTTTCATTTGTAGGATTTGATTTCAGACATTATTCAAAGAGAAATAAGTTTACAATAGTTAGACTTATGGATCTTATTCAGAACGGTAGCGGAGAAGATTCTTACGCAATCGGTTTCGGTGTTATTGTTATGGCTATTGGTATCATTATGGCTGTAGCAGGTGTTTTCATTGATGTTATGAAGTATTTTAAGAAAGACCTTAAGGTTGATGCAAGATATCTTTCTAACTCAATTAATAAGAGCATATGGACTAAGATTTGGTATCATAAGGGCTTTTATATTATGTTTGTTCCAGTAGTAATTTTCATCGTATTGTTCTACTACTGGCCAATGCTTGGATGTAGATATGCGTTTTCACAGTTCAGAATTGCTGACCCATTTTATGTAGGTGTTAAGCATTTTGTGCAGATGTTTACATCAGATATGTTTTTCTGGAATTCATTCAGAAATACATTATTCCTTTCGATTATTAAGTTAGTTTTAAATACAGGTGCAGCGGTTATTATTTCGCTTCTCCTTCATGAGATCGTTAATATTTGGTTCAAGAAGACTGTACAGACAATTATTTACTTACCTCACTTTATGTCATGGGTAGTTATTGCTTCTGTATTCAGAATGATTCTTGATCCTAACCCATCAGGTGTTGTTAACAGCTTGTTGCTTCAGTGGGGCGTTGTTGACGAGCCAATTATGTTCCTTAGTGATGTTAAATATTGGCAGGGAACATTCTTCGTAATGAATATCTGGAAGGATACAGGTTGGGGAACAATCCTCTTCCTTGCTACATTGTCAGGTATCAGCCCAGACTTATACGAAGCTGCACAGATTGACGGTGCTAACCGTTGGAAGAGACTTCTTTACATTACTCTCCCAGCGTTGGCAAATACAATTATTACTGTATTCATTCTTAACCTTGCTAAGGTTATGAACCTTTTCGAATCAGTATTCGTTACAAGTACACCAGGTACAATCGAAGTATCAGAAGTTTTGCAGACATACGTTTATAGTAAGACTTTCAGTACTTCTATGTCAGACTACGGTTATTCAACTGCGGTAGGTTTGTTCAAGTCTATCGTTGGTATGATTCTCGTACTTGGATGTAATTATTTAAGTAAGAAAGTCCGCGGACGCGGTATTGTATAAGGAGGGAGTACTTAATGGATAATCAGATTGTTATGAATAAGAAAAAGAAAAAATTTAAGATATTCCCAATCGTTAATGCGGTAATGTTTATTATTATTTCATTCCTTATTATCTTCCCTATGTGGAAGGTAGTAGTTGACTCATTGGATGCACAGGCTGCATACGGTTTCCGTTGGGTACCTATGAAGTTCTCATTTGGTGGATATGAAAGTATCATCAGCCGTAAGGCATTGTATGGACCATTTGTTATCTCTGTTATAACAACAATTATTGGTACATTCTTAGGACTTTTACTTTCAACATTGGGTGCTTATACTCTTATCCAGTGGGAGATGCCAGGTAGAAACTTCTTCGCTTACATGTTACTTTTCACTATGATTTTCGATGGTGGTATGATTCCTAAGTTCCTCGTTATTTCAGACTTAGGTCTCTATGATACATTGTGGGCTGTTATTTTGCCTATGGCTATTGATGTTTATAACCTTGTATTGATGAGAAACTTCTTTGAAGGTATCCCTGAGTCACTTTTCGAAGCTGCTCAGATCGACGGATGCTCTCCAATGGGTATTTTCTTCAGAATCGTTCTCCCTCTTTCAAAGGCTGCGTTGGCTTCAATCGGTCTTATGTTTGCGGTTAAGTTCTGGAACGATTACACAAACTTCAAGCTTTACATCGTTAACAATGATTTGTGGAACTTCCAGTTAAGACTTCGTGCCATGGTTATGGAGTCAGATGTTCCTGATGAAAGTGCGGTTGATCCTAATACAATTACGAATGCAGCGGTTATCGTTGCCATTCTTCCGTTCACCGTCATTTATCCATTCTGTCAGAATTACTTTGTACAGGGTGTTAACGTTGGTGCCGTTAAGGAATAATCCGATATATTTAAGGTTTGTAATGCCTGTCGCTTTATGCGGCAGGCATTTTTTTCAGTATTTATTTTTTTAAAGTGCGTTAAATATGTAGAAATATTTGCGATTTTAAAGTATAATGTATGATAAGTAAGTTGTGAGGTGTGAATATGCACTAATAGACTAGTATGTACAGGAGGTGTGTTGCCTTGACGATTAAAGATGCTATTTTGAGCGAAAATCTAGACGAAGTCCGAAGAATATTGGAAGAAAGTCCGGAAATAGTTGATGAGGTTGATGAAGACGGCATTATGATGGCCTTCTTAGCTGCGAAAACAGGAAATCTTTCACTGGTGAAATATATAGTTGAGTACTCAAGAGCCCATATGAATATAGTTGACCCTATGCATAGAAATATGCTACACTATGCCACTATGTCAGGTAACTTAGAATTATGTCAATACATGGTTGAGAGAGTTGGTTTATCGCCTCTTACCGGTGACAGAGACTTGGTTACGCCGATAGATATAGCGAAGAATACAGGAATGGTTAACATATTAAGATATTATGAAGAAGAGATAGGCGTTACATATGACAAGTTATATAGGAATCCTATAAGAACCGGTATGTATCCGGACCCATCCATAGTTAGAGTGGGAGAGGATTACTATATGGTTAACTCTTCATTTATATATTTTCCGTGTATTCCTGTTTCAACTTCCAAGGATTTGGTTAATTGGAAGATTATAGGTTATGCCATAACTAATCCTGAGTGGGCTATGTTAGACGATTTGGAAGGCGGTCGTGGTTATTGGGCACCGGATATTTCGTACTATGAAGGAAGATTTTACATAACAGCTACATATAGACTTAACGATGATGGAACTGTATATAGAAAGCAGATTGTTGTTAGTTCAGAGCATCCCGAAGGACCGTATTCAAAGCCGGCAATTATTGATGAAGATGGAATTGACCCATCTATATTTAATGATGATGACGGAAGAAGATATATGCTTCTTAATCGTGGAGCAAGAATATTAGAACTTGATAAGACCGCAACAAAGCAGATCAGTGAGGCGAAGCTTCTTTATTATGGTGATTGCAGAAGAGGTGTTGAAGGGCCGCATATAGTAAAAAAAGACGGTTATTATTATCTGTTCCTTGCAGAGGGCGGTACGGGTCCGCTTCATAGAGTTACGGTTTCAAGAAGCAAAAAGCTGATGGGACGATATGAGCCATGTCCGTATAATCCTATTATGAGACAGATGGACGAAGGTGCTACTATACAGCGTGCCGGACATGGAAAGCCGGTTCAGACACAGAATGGTGATTGGTACATGGTATATCTGTGTGGAAGAAAATTAGGTGACGGCTATAGTATGCTGGGAAGAGAAACAGCTCTTGATCCGCTTGTATGGACAGCAGACGGCTGGCCGATAGTAAATAACCTTGATGGCCCAAGTGTATTGCAGATAAAGCCCAATTTGCCGGAATGTGTATGGGAGTCAAGTTACGATGATGATTTTGAGGGGGATAAGCCGGGGACAGACTGGGTATATCCAAGACCGCCACAGGAAGGTGCCATAGAAGTCAAAGATTCTCATGTTAATATTAGGGCAACAGTTCCTGATTTGTGTTCAGTTCACTCGCGCAATATAATGCTTAGAAGACAACAGCATTTTAAGTTTGAAGCAGAATGTAAGATGAAATTCAAAAATATCGGCATTGATCAGGATGCAGGATTAACATGCTACTATGATGAGAATACATTTGTTAAGTTAGGAGTTTATGGAATATTATCTCATGACTTTGAGAATGAAGGGATGACGCTAAATCACGTAGTGCGTGTAAGCGAGTACATTGACGGATATACACATAAGGCTATGGTTTGGCTTGACAGCCTGTTTGATGAACAGAGTGTTAAAGATAGTCAATATGTATATCTTAAAGTAAGAACCATGGATTTAGTCAGAACATTTTATGTCAGCCTTGATGGTCAAGAATATAAGGCCGTTGGGTCACTGGATAATGTATATTATCTTTGTGACGAAGGTTTGAAAAAAGGAAAGAGATTTACGGGAGCTATGGTTGGTATGTATGCTCATGATTGAGCAGTTGGTCAGGCGTCTCCGGGAACTAATAATGTTCTTGCAAGACAGGGTGGTGCTACGTATAAACAAATCAGCGATATGAAAGTTGAATTTGATAGTTTTAGTTACAAACCAATTAACTGATAATAATTGGAAAAGATAATGAATGGAGGATTTAAGCGTGATTAAACGAGATGAGAAGATTGAAAATGTTTTTAAGGCGTGGTTGACGGCACTGGATACAAAGTCGTTGACTCCGATTAAGCTTGCGTATGCTGCAGGAGCGGCTGTAGAGTTAGCTAAAGCAACAGAGGATGAGGTTTATAATACATTTGCTCTTAAAGTTGCTGATGAATTTGTGAGCAGATTATATGCAGATGAACTGGAGAAGGGCAATCTTGCTAATATGAAGCTTGCATATACATTATATTATGCACATGCAAAGACAGGCAAAGATTCTTATGCAGAAGCAATTAAGAAGGCGGCAGAACTCATAAGTGCTCAGAAACGCAGTGAAAACGGTTTATTTATCAATGAAGGAACAGATGCGGCAAGAAAAGAGATATGCATATGTCAGGCATATCTTAGCCAGGTGTTCTACATGAAGTATGAGAGTACATATGGTGGAAAAGAAAGATACAATGATATAATTGCACAGTACAATGCATATCGTGCAGACTATTACGGGGATAAGGCCTCAAAGATAGCACAGGATGCGGATGCAGCAAAGGTGGTAGCACTTTTTGCCGCGGCGCTTATTGATACTATGGAAGTGGTTGATCAGCCAATGTACGAAATATTCAGAAGAATGCAGGCATTGTATAAAGAGGCTGTTGCAGATATGATTAAGGCGGATGTCTTTACTAATTGCGATATGGCGGCTGTTATGGCATCATATGCTGTACTTAAGGGTTGTCGTATGAAAGCACTTCATACAGAAAAGTATGAGGCTGTGGCTTTAAAGGTTCTCTCTGCTGCGGTTGATGTTGCCGAGGCGGAAGACAAAACTGCAGACGCAGGTTGGATGGCAGCTTTGGCTATGAGTTACAGCGAAAGCCTTAAAAACAGAGAATATCAGGATTACGGCAGAGGCAAAGGAGGCGCATTATGGAGTTAATTTTAGTTACTAACACTGCAAGAAATGCGGTTTTTGAATTAACAGAATCAGGAAAATATTATACTGATAAGGCATACGAGATATATGTTAACGGTGAAAAATATGTTGACAGCAATAAGGTCATAACATCTGTTTATGGTTTGAAGCCGGACACAGAGTATGAAGTAAAGGCTGTTTACGATGGTAATGAAATCGGCCCTGTTAAATTCAAGACTAACTATGAGTTTGTGACACTTAATGTACGTGAGTTCGGTGCTTACGGAGATGGCGTACATGATGATACTAATGCCATTCAGTGTGCTATTATGGCATGTCCAAAGGATTCAAGAGTATTAGTTCCGGAAGGTGTGTACAAGATATCAAGCATTTTCTTAAAAGATAATCTTATATTAGAGCTTGCAGAAAATGCGGTGCTTTCAGCATTTACGGACAGAGAGAAATTTCCTATTTTACCGGGTGTTATTGAGTCTTATGATGAGACAGAGGAGTATAACTTAGGTTCGTGGGAAGGTAATCCTCTTGACATGTTTGCAGGAATTATCTGTGGAATCAATGCTAACAATGTTGTGATTACAGGTCAGGGAACCATTGACGGTTGTACAACATTTGAAAACTGGTGGAATAACTGCAAGGTTAGAAATATAGCCTGGAGACCAAGACTTTTCTTTATTAACCATTGTAACAATGTTACTATGCACGGAATTACAGTGCAAAACTCGCCGGCATGGACAATTCATCCATATTTCAGCGACCATTTAAAGTTTATTGATGTAAAGATTAAGGCACCTGCTGATTCACACAATACTGACGGTCTTGACCCGGAGAGCTGCCAGGATGTATTGGTGCTTGGAACACATATATCAGTTGGTGATGACTGTATTGCCATTAAGTCAGGTAAGATATATCAGGCACAGAAATATAAGAGGCCAACATCTAATATGATAATCAGACAGTGTTGTATGCAGGATGGTCATGGTGCTATTACTGTTGGTAGCGAAATTGCAGCCGGCGTTAATGATGTACATATT
>JAFQIQ010000136.1 GCA_017397445.1 Lachnospira sp. | reverse complement strand
TATTCACCATTCCATATTTATGACAGGGGATGACGGAATATGTATAAAAGCGGGGAAAGACAGAGATGCAAGGCGGTTAAAGAAACCATCAGAGAATATATATGTTCACGATTGTACGGTGATACAAAGTCCGGGAGGATTTGTTATAGGAAGTGAAATGTCGCGTGGTGTGCGTAATGTTTTAGTGGAAGACTGTACATTTATTGATTCCAAAGTAGGTATCTGTTTTAAGAGTGCCATGGGCAGAGGCGGTGTTGTAGAGAATATTCATATTAGAAGAATTAATATGGTTGATATTAAATAAAAGGCCATAACTATGACTATGGATTATGTTCATAATCTTATGGATTACTATGACCCGGTGGTAGAGAGTGATGACCCTGAAGATATACCACATTTTAAAGATGTTCTTATAGAAGACTGCGTATGCACAGGGGGAAATATAGGTGTTGTAATTCATGGCTTAAAAGATAAACCTGAAACTATTAGTAATATTACAATACGTAATTGTGCACTTCGTACGCAGCTTAAAGCAGACTTGGCTGACTGTGAAGATGTGCAGATTATTGATGGGGGTATATAGAATATTTTAGCCGCTTCTATAATTGACGTAAAATTCATAAAATGATAAAATTAATTAGTTTAGACTAAATTGGTTATGACTATCAGGACAGGAGTTTAATTGTGGATAAAGAAACAAACAAAGGTAAGAAAAAAACAAACAGTCTTGTAATGATAATTCTGTGTGTTACCGTTGTGATGGTGCTTTTATTTGGCGGTTTGATATATATATTGTCAGGTGTTAAAACTGATATTGTTGTTGAGGCGGGCAGCAAAATTAAGGCAAAAGATATATGGAAGGGTGGGATGCGTCCGGCACTTACCATAGAGTCTATTGATACTTCGGTAATCGGACAGCACAGTTGCAAAGTAAAGATAATGGGAATTTTTTCAGCTACGGTAGAAGTTAGTGTGGTTGATACAGTTGCACCTAAAGTGGCTGTCAAAGATGTTGAAACAGGCTATAATAATACCTGTGAACCGGATGCATTTGTGCTTAATTGTGATGACGCAACGGAGGTTGTGTATTCCTATGTTAAAGTGCCGGATTTTACCCAGGTTGGGGTGCAGAATATTATTATAAATGCATTGGATGCGGCAGGAAACAGTGTAAATGTTGCAACTAAACTCACGGTTAAACCGGTTTCAGACACTATAACAATTGAAGTGGGACAGGGGATGCCTGCAGCGTCAGAATTTGTATCATCAAAGAATTCTACTGCTGAATATGTTGTTACTCCTAATGCAACCCAGCTTAGTATGATTGGAAGATGTAATGTGAAGATACGTGTTGATGGAGTAACCTATGATGCGGCAATTCTGGTGGTGGATACAACACCGCCGGTGATAAATACATCCAGAATAGAGGTTATCCTTAATTCCAATGTGTCATATAAGAAAGAAATAGATGTGAAGGACAATTTTGACGTTGCGGCGGCAATAACATTAGATATAGATAACTCTAAGGTTAATTTAAACAGTGTAGGAAGTTACATACTTACCTGTACAGCAACGGATTCATCAGGTAATAGGGCTAAGAAGGATATTAATGTGGATGTAATTGATTCAAGAACTGTTGCACATACTCAGGCAGAGATTGATAAGTATGCAGATCAGGTCCTTGCAAAGATAATTAAACCTGGTATGACAGCTAAGGAAAAGGCACAGGCCATATATACGTATACAAGAAGCAATATTTCTTATAAGGTAAAGAGAGAAAAAGGTGACTGGCTGCAGGGAGCTTATGACGGATTGGTTAGTAAGAATGGTGACTGCTTTACATTTTGTGCAACGGCAAAAGCATTGCTTACAAGAGCAGGAATAAAGAATTCTGTTATTCAGAAGGAGGTTACTGCTAATACATCCCAAACTAATCATTATTGGAATATTATAGATATTGGTGGAGGCTGGTATCATTTTGATACAACTCCAAGGATGGATGGAACGCAATTCTTTATGTGGACGGATGCGAAACTGAAGGAATATTCAGATGCTAATAGGGGTTCGCATAATTTTACAAGGTCAAAGTACCCGACCTTAAAGTAAGGAGTTTGATATGGAAGATTTACTTGAGATTTTGTTGGAGCTTCATCCGGAGGTTGATTTTGAAGTGGAAGAACAGCTTATAGACAAAGGAATTCTGGATTCATTTGATATAATAACCATTATATCAGAGATTGCGGATAGCTTTGATGTGGTTGTTCCGGCAAGAGAGATTGTGCCTGATAATTTTAATTCGGCAAAGGCACTGTATGCAATGATTACAAGACTTGAAGATGGAGAGTAGGTATGAGTTTTACATCGTACTGGTTTGTTCTTGCGGTAGGTGTGATAATTTTTCTATATTACATCATACCTAAACGTGTGCAGTGGATGTTTCTCTTGGCAGCAAGTTACCTTATATATGCAAGTGCAGGATGGCAATGTATTGTGTATATAAGTATAACAACATTGGTTACATACATAGCAGCAAGAGTTATTGACAGTTTGACACAGAAAAGAAAGCGTTTCTTTAGTGAGAATAAACTTGAAAAGGCTGAGAAGAAGCAGTATAAAGAAAAGATTAAGAAAAAGCAGAAATGTTTAGTGTGGATGGCGATTATAGCAGAGCTTTGTTTATTGGTTATGCTTAAATATTCCGGATTTATAGGTCTTAAGATTAGTGATGTATTTCAAGGAATTATTGTGCCACTGGGAATATCGTTTTACACATTACAGGCTATAGGGTATCTTATTGATGTTTATAATGAAAAGTATGAGGCACAGCGTAATTACGGAAAGTTAGCTTTGTTTATGGGATTCTTTCCGCAGTTGTCCCAGGGACCTATAAGCAGATATGATGATTTGTCAAAGACACTTTATGAAATGCATGGTTTTGATGCGTCTGTGGTTGCATTAGGAGCACAGCGCATTCTGTGGGGATATTTCAAGAAACTTGTTATAGCTGACAGGGTGGCAGTTGGGTTAAATACGTTACTTAAAGCACCATCAGAATATACAGGCGTATATTTTATAGTGGCAGCAACATTTTATGCAATACAGCTGTATGCTGATTTCACCGGAGGAATCGATATTGCAATAGGTATAGCCCAGACTTTAGGAATAAAACTTAAGGAGAATTTTGTAAGACCGTTCTTTTCCAAGAGTATTAAAGAATACTGGAACCGTTGGCATATTACTATGGGAAGCTGGTTTACGGATTATGTTTTCTATCCTGTTTCGGTGTCTAAGACATTTTTAAAGATTTCTAAGAGGGCAAGAAATGTTTTGGGAGACGGAATTGGAAAGAAAGTCCCGGTATATCTTGCTACCATTATAGTGTGGAGCCTTACAGGATTGTGGCATGGTGCAAGCTGGAACTTTGTTGTGTGGGGACTGGCTAACTGTGTAGTGATACTTATTTCACAGGAACTTATACCGATATACAGAAAGTTTCATAAAAGATTTAAAGTGGCGGATAAAATGTGGTATAAGATGTTTTGTGTAGTAAGAACAATAATTCTTATGAGTATGCTCAGAATGTTTGATTGTTTTACAGATGTGACAGTTACTGTAAAATGGTTTGCCAGCATCTTTATTAACTGTAATCCGGCTGTTTTGTGGAATGGTTCTTTGCTACATATAGGATTGACGGTAGAGGATTATGTTATTATCATATTAGGTGTACTTATCCTTGTGACAGTTAGTATGCTTCAGCGTAAACAGTCGGTCAGAGAGCGTATTAAACATATGCCGTATCCTGTAAGAGTTGCAGTCTGGCTTTCACTTTTTGTAGTTGTGATTCTTATGGGAATGTATGGACAAGGTTATGAAGCAAGTGATTTTATATATAACCGTTTCTGATTAGTCAGTGGGAGTTTTTATGAAGAAAAGATTGATTAAGATTGTGGCAACTGTTTTAGTGGTTGGTATAGTGTTAGGTTTGTTGCAGGAATTGCTTATGCCTAAATATATGACCGATACTAAAGAAGGTGCTATGATAGAAGAATATTATCACAGCGAGAAGATTCACGATGTTCTTTTTGTAGGTGACTGTGAGGTGTATGAATCATTTTCGCCTTGCAGGTTGTGGGAGAAATACGGTATAAGCAGTTATATACGTGGCAGTGCGCAACAGCTTATGTGGCAGTCGTATTATCTGCTTGAGGATACGCTCAGATACGAAACACCGCAGGTTGTAGTGCTGAGTATTATGTCTCTTATGCACGCACAGCCGGAAAATGAGGCTTATAATCGTATGACGATAGATGGTATGCGTTTGTCGTCTTCAAAGTTTGGCATCATCAGCGCTTCTATGACAGAAAAAGAGAATATGTTTGAGTACGTATTTCCTATGTTGAGATTTCACACAAGATGGAATGAACTTACATCGGAGGATTTTAAGTACATTTTCTCTAAAGAAAATGTAACTCATAACGGTTATTATATGAGAGTGGGAGTGAAGCCTGTTACGGGACTTCCTGAGCCGAAGATATTAAGTGATTATACATTCAAGGAGTATCCGATGTCTTATCTTGATAAGATTAGGGAATTATGTGATGAAAAAGGAAT
>JAFQIQ010000002.1 GCA_017397445.1 Lachnospira sp. | reverse complement strand
TTCGATTTCCATATAGGAAAAATCAATATGTTCTATAAAATTATCTTGATTAAATCGCACTTTGGCGTGCCTTTTAAATGTGTTGATATTGGAATCAAGCCAGATAGGTTCCCCCAAATCAAACTGATAGCAGGCTTTACGGATTCCGTCAAAAATCTTCTTAGTGCGGTTAAGGTCTGAGTCGTCCTCAATAACAGTATTATTTAAAAGGTGGTTGTTTTCATCAAATATCTTACACCATAAGCGAAACATAGGGCCTCCTTGTATTATTCAAAGTCACGGCTGTCTAACACAATTGTGAAAGGTCCGTCGTTTTCTAATGTAACTTTCATGTCAGCACCAAACTCACCGGTTTCTACTTTAGATATGCGCTGGCGGCATAGTGCTACGAATTGTTCGTAAAGTGCATTAGCAGTGTCAGGTGCTCCGGCAGAAGTGAAGCTTGGGCGGTTGCCTTTGCGACAGTCTGCATACAGAGTGAACTGACTTACGATAAGTAATTCTCCGCCAACATCGGCAAGTGAAAGATTAGTTTTACCTTCCGCATCGGCAAATATACGCATCTTAGTGATTTTGTCAGCAAATTTGGTAAGCATGGATTCCGTGTCTGTGTCGGAAACGCCCATAAGAATCAGAAGTCCTTTTTCTATGCTTCCCACAACTTGTCCATCTATTGCAACATTGGCGTGGTTAACACGCTGTATAACAAATTTCATACTACTCCTTCATAAAAGGGTTGGAGTGATTAAATCATTCCAACCCTTTAAAGTTAATTGTTAATTAAACCGGTATCCGACAATTACTTATCCACATTAAGGTGTCTTGGAAGACCGTCAACCATAATAGGTGAAAGCTCTGCCTGAATAAGTGGTCTGATATAGTGGATTAAGTCGTCTGTTACGAAATCATCCTCTGTGATCCACTCAAGTGGCACCTTCTTCTCGATGTTAGCAATCTGATGAACATCGTGAGTTTCTGTGATGCACATATATGGATCATCAGAAATTCTCTTAAGTACTACAACCTTACCTGATTCGCCTTCGAATGCAGCCTTAACAGCAGCACCACCAACATTGTATGCTTCTGTGATATCTGTACGTGATGTCATATGAGCGGCACAACGCTGAAGTGATGACAACTCGATAGCACGAGTCTTAACACCGATTTCTGCAGCAATCTTGTTAGCAAGGAACTTAGCAGAACCAGCAAGCTGCTTGTGGCCGAATGCATCTACGAATTCTACGTGATCTGAAAGCTCAAATACGTATCTGCCATCAAGAACCTTGATACCTTCTGAGATAGCGATTACCATAGAGCGGCCGTTAGCATAAAGTTCTTTAACTTTGTCAACAAAGTGGTCGATATCAAATACCTTCTCAGGAAGATAGATTAAGTCAACGCCTTCGCAATCCTCACCACGGGCAAGAGCAGCGGCAGCAGTAAGCCAACCTGCATTACGTCCCATAATCTCTACAATAGTAACTGTAGGGTAATCGTAAACTAAACCGTCACGAATGATTTCCTTCATAGTAGCGGCAATATACTTAGCAGCACTACCGAAACCAGGTGTGTGATCTGTTACAGCTAAATCGTTATCGATTGTCTTAGGAACACCCATAAACTTAATATCACTACCAATGATAAGACCATAATCTGATAATTTCTTGATAGTATCCATAGAATCATTACCACCGATGTAGAAGAAGAACTTTACGTCTAATTCATCAAGAATGGCAAAAATCTTGTCATAAGTTTCTTTATCTTCACCTATCTCAGGTAACTTATAACGGCAAGAACCTAAGTAAGATGATGGTGTTCTCTTTAAAAGGTCGATATCCATATCTGAAGAAAGCTTTTCAGATAAGTCAACAAACTGTCTGTCCAAGAGTCCTTTGATACCGTGACGCATACCATAGACCTTCTTTACGCCTCTGTCTTTAGCAGTCTTAAATACACCGGCAAGACTTGAGTTAATTACTGATGTTGGCCCACCTGACTGACCAACGATAACATTACCTACCATATTATCCTCCGTTCCTCCGCGTATGCGGGTCATAATTCTATGTATATCTTAGCACAATTTGGCGAATTATACAATAACTAATTTACATAAGGTAAAAATGTCTAATTACATTTTAAAATTGATAATTATTTTACTTCATGAAATAATGTGGTATAATTAAATAGTATATGTATAAGATTCAGATGATTAAGGAGTGCGTATGGATAAGGGGAATGTGTACAGAGGACGGGAGTTGTCCAGAGATAAAAGTCCGGTGGGCGGATATATTGATAAGGTGATTGGCAAGTGGGACAAGGCTGATAAAGTGTGTGCCGATTATAAAAAATGTGTCAGCAGGGTTGCGAAGCACAATATCGTTAGACAGATGAAGAACTATGAACATCACGGCAATACATCATGCTATCAGCATTCGTTACATGTGTCTTATTATAATTATCTCATATGTAAGAAATTGGGATTGGATTATAAGGCGGCTGCCAGGGCGGGTATGTTGCATGATTTGTTCCTGTATGACTGGCATGATTACAAGCCAAGATATGATGAGCGACTGCACGGATTCCAGCATCCGGACAAGGCGCTGAAGAATGCACAGGCACATTTTAAGATTAGTAAGAAAGAGGGAGATATAATAAAGAAGCATATGTTTCCTTTAACATTAACATTGCCAAAGTACAAGGAAACTTGTGTTATTGTGCTTACTGATAAGTTTTGCAGCATGTGTGAAGTTATTGATGGATTTGTGCGTAAATAAGGGCCGGATTGATATAAGGCTTTTATTATATAATTAATTTATGGAGGTTATTATGAGTTTTTGTACAAAATGTGGAAGACAGTTGAATGATGGAGAGGTGTGCACATGTCAGGCACAGCCTCAGCAGAGCGTGCCTGTACAGGCGCAGGCAAAGACAGCATCACCTGATTTTATTGGAGATATTATGGAGTTCTTCAAAACTGTTTTTAAGAAACCGGCAGATGCAGTGTGTACATATGTTAATAAAGGTTCATTGATTGCGTCATTAATTATTCTTGCAGTATGTGCTATAGTAAAGACTTTCAGCAATGTATTGTATAAGATTATAGCTAATGTTCAGTATGAGCAGAATGTTAGGGATAACCTTGTTATCTGGGATCCTACGACATGGGTTGCACCGGAACCTTTATATGGCCCATGGCAGGTGGTTTTAGGTGCTGTTGGTGATATGTTCTATACATTTGCTTCAGCGGCAGTTATGGCTGGTGTTATGTATGCAGTTATCAAGTTCGTTTTTGAGAAAGATTCAAAGGTTAAGTTCGGACAGTTGTTTGCAGTTATGGCACTTGTTGCATTGGTACAGATGCCATTCTCTCTCGTGTATACAGTATTGAGATATATTCCGCTTGCATTCTTCTCAAGAGTTGGCGGATGGATTTCAACATTTGGCAGTGCACTTGGCGTTGTGACATTGTTTGTGGGACTTAATGATAATGTAAAGAACAAAAATAATATGTTCCTGGTGTATGCAAGTGCGTCGGTTATTAACTCAATTATGTACACTGTACTTGATCTTATCGGAATGTTTTAAGAAGGTGTGATGAATTATGTATCTTTCTGATGAAGAGATAAACAGATTTAGAGGAACAGGAGAGGTTAATGCTGCTGGAGATGACTTAGAAACATTTCTTGCAGCGTATAACCCTGATAAATATAAAAAGGCCAGCAACACGGTGGACACACTGGTGTTTACGTACAATGAGACACAGGAAAACGGTAAAACTGTTAGGAATATTGGAAAGGTACTTCTTATTAAGAGAGGTAATCATCCAAGTATTGGCTGGTGGGCTTTGCCGGGTGGATTTGTGGACTTTCGTGAGAGCCTTGATGTGGCGGCACTTCGTGAGCTTAGAGAAGAGACCGGAATAGAGGACATAGAGGTGTGTCAGTTAAGGTGTTATGGTAATTATGACAGGGATCCAAGAACTCACCTTATTACAACGGCGTATGTGGCGTTGGTTCCGGAGGGCAGCGTGAAAGCACAGGCGGGCGATGATGCCTGTGATTCAGGGTGGTTTACCCTTAATGATATGATTGCATCGGGTGTATGCAAAGACGGTATTAAGACAGATGTGCACAAGCTGATGCTCCATAATGAGAGTGCGGGGATATGGATTGGAGCTGATGTTGAAGTTACAACCCGTGTAGGAAGAATTTTGCCACAGAAGAATTATAAAGTGATAGGTTCTAATAAGGTGGCTGCAGATCACGGAGCAATTATTTTGGAAGGGTATCATTATGTGAAGGAGTTGTTGAAGCATCACTGACAGCATAATGATTAAAGGTAGTAATATGGCAAAGCAGTCTTGGAAGCCGGGCAATATGTTATATCCGTTGCCGGCGGTTATGGTAAGTTGTAAAAGAGATGGCGAAAAGCCCAATATAATAACGGTGGCATGGGCAGGGACAATATGTACGAATCCTGCTATGGTGTCCATATCTGTGAGAAAAGAAAGACATTCTTACGATATTATTAAGGAATCGGGAGAGTTCGTAATTAATCTTACAACTAAGGAATTGTGCAAGGCCACAGACTATTGTGGAGTGCGTTCGGGAAAAGATGTTGATAAGTTTAAAGAAATGAATCTTACCCCACAGGAATCGGTGCACGTAAGAGCTCCCGGTATAGCGGAAAGTCCTGTGAATATTGAGTGCAGGCTTAAAGAAATCAAGGAGCTGGGAAGTCATGATATGTTTATTGCAGAGGTTTTAGGGGTTACTGTGGATGATAAGTATCTTAATGATACAGGAAAGTTTGAACTTAACTCAGCAGAGCTTGTAACATACTCCCATGGAGAATATTTTCTGTTGGGGGAGAAGTTAGGTAAATTTGGCTACTCGGTGGAAAAACCGGGAAAGAAAACGAGGGTGTGTTAAAGTGAAGATAGTAAAGCTTAGTATTAAGAATTTTAAATCTGTTCAAAAGATGGAAATTAATGAGATTGATGACGTTTTGATATTGGTGGGACGCAATAACTCGGGAAAGTCCGTTATTCTTGATGCTATTCGTGCTGTCTCAGGAAGCTATGCCATAAGTGAAAGAGACTTCCACTCAGCTTCAGGTAATATTGTTATAGGTATGACTCTGTCCGTTTCTGAGGAAGATATGATATATATGCATAAGAATGGTGTAGTGGGTAAATTTAAGCAGTTTGATTTATGGAAGAGAGATTTCTGTCAGAAGCTTACCTCTTTTGAGGAGGATGGCGAAGGGGGCGGGAAGCTCTCTTTTGAATATGTATACAGCAGGGATGGTTCGGTTAAGTACCGGGATGGAGCAAAGAAGAACAATAATTATATAAAGAGTGTGATTCCGAAGATATATTTTGTGGATCATTACAGAAATCATCCTGATATCAGGGGCGATTTGCTTATGTTACAGCAGGACGGCGGATGGCAGAAATTAAAGGAGAATCGCTGTATTTTTGACCATACCAGACCTTGTGGACAATGTTTTGACTGCATAGGGGTTATCAACAAAAAGAAACCCGAAGAGCTTTCGTTGGTGGAGACCAGCAGATTGTTACAGTACAAACTGTTTACATTGAATCTCAACACATTTGCAGACAGACTTAATTATTATTTTGAGAAGAATGGGGCGAAAGCCAATAAAATTCGTTATGAAATCAAGTTTGATGCTGATGAGGTGTTTAAGGTAGATACGATTGTAAGTAATGCAGACAGGGGAATTGAGGGAGACCTTGATTCGTTGGGAGAAGGTCTTAGAAGCATATATATATTGTCACTTCTGGAGACTTATGTAGAAACGCCGGATACCAGTCCGTATATAATTATGATAGAAGATCCGGAGATATATCTGCATCCTCAGTTGCAGAAGGTTGCCAGTGAAATTCTTTACAGACTGTCGAAAAAGAATCAGGTAATATTCTCTACACATGAGCCGGAGATGATTTATAATTTTACGTCAAAGCAGATTAAGCAGGTGTATTCCGATGAGAAATATAATACAGTAGTTAAGGAAGATACAGACATAGATGACATTCTTAATGATTTGGGTTATACAGCCAATGATATGATGAATGTAAGTTTTGTGTTTATTGTGGAGGGTAAGCAGGATAAGAGCAGATTGCCGTTGCTTCTTAATAAGTATTATTCTGAAGTTTATGATGATGAAGGCAGACTGAGACGTATTGCTATATTATCCACAAACAGCTGTACTAATATTAAGACCTATGCTAACTTGAAGTACATTAATACGCTGTATCTTAAAGATCAGTTTATGATGATAAGAGACAGTGACGGCAAGGAACCGGACGTGTTAGGAAAGCAGTTGTGCAAGTATTATGGAGACAGGGCACAAGAAGACAAAGGAAATCTTCCGAGGGTAACTGAAAAAAATGTATTGATTCTTAAGTACTATTCTTTTGAGAATTATTTTATGTTCCCGGAGGTTATGGCAAAGATTGGCGTGGTCAGGAGCGTGAATCAGTTTTATGATATTTTGTGGAATAAATACAACGAGTATCTGCATAAGTTATCAAGTGTTAAGCGTATGAAACAGAAGCTTAATATAGAGATTAAATCAAGGCAGGATATAATTGATAACATAGAAAACATAAGGATTTATGTACGGGGCCATAATCTTTACGATATATTCTATGGAAGATATAAGAATAATGAATCGGAGATTCTTAACAGATATATTGAGGCGGCTCCAAGGGAAATTTTTGGGGATATTCTTGATAAAGTTGATAGTTTTGTGTATTTTAATTCACGAAAAGTGTAAAAATGTGGATAATTCAGTGGAAAACACTGGGATAAAATATGGATAACTATGAAATTGTTAAGAAAGTGTAAACTTTTCAAAAACTTGTCAAAGTAGGCTTTACAAAGCAGTTTTTGCGTGTTAATATGTGTTTATTACGAAAATGTTACAAAAAAGTTACAGAATCAAAAGTGACAATTTAATATTTGGGATTTAATTGAGAGGCTTAACATACAAAATAATTAAAACGGAGGAACGTATGACACGCATAACACGATACGGCAGACGTATAAGACGTATGCTGGTAAGTAGCATGACAGCTGCATGTTTTGCTTGTTTGTTCGCAGTACCATTTGCTGAGAGAAAGATACATCAGGAGAATGTTGGATGTTATAGTATAACATACAACGGAACAACCATTGGTACGGTAAACACACTTGCAGAGGCAGAGAAAGCAGTAGCAGAGGCAAGACGCCAGGTTAGTAAAGAGTTTGAAGAAGTAGTTTATTTAGATGCAACAATAGACATTGTAAAAGAGGACAAGGTTTTCACAGAGCGTATGTCACAGGAAGATATCAAGAACAGTGTTTTTGATGCTTTGATGGCAAGTGCTGTGGACAAGCAGGATTCAACAGCATATACGGTCAGAATTGATGATTTTACAGTAACGCTTTCAAGTAAGGAAGAAATCGTTGAGCTTATGCAGAAGGTTACATCTAAGTATGATACTAATAACGCATTTCAGGTTGTTTTGAAAGAAGGTGCGGATTCATACGGAGAGTACTCAATAGATATGGTTCGTTCTACAATTAACGATAAGCAGAATGATATCGTTTCTTCTCCAATAGAAGGAGACACAGTTGTGGAGGAAGAACAGAACAGTACATCTTCAGATGGCATCACCGGTATCGGTTTTGGCGAAAAGATTTCCATAAGTGAGACATTGAAGTCTAACAGCACAATTCTTACTGTTGATGAGGCATATGAGGCTATTACTAAGGAAAAAGCCGAAAAGACTATGTACACAGTAGTTGAAGGTGATACACTTTCAGCTATCGCTAGAAAATGTGAGATTTCATTAAAAGATTTGTTTGCTATGAATACTAATCTCAAGGAGACAAGCATTATTGTTCCGGGAGATGAGATTGTTGTAACAGTTCCTAAGGCAGAACTTTCAGTAGTGTTGACTATGCGTAAGACTTATGAGGAGTCATATGACGCAGAGATTAAGTATGTGGATAATAATAAGGCATACAGAGGAACTAATACAGTAATTAATAATGGTTCTAAGGGTTATCGTGAGGTAACAGCTGATATAACATATGTTAACGGTGTTCAGTCAGAGGTTAAGGTTCTTACACAGAAGGTTATCAAGGAAGCAACACCAAAGGTTGTTTCGGTTGGTACACTTACACCACCAAGATATTTAAGACCAGTATCGGGTGGTAATGTAACATATTCATTCGGTTACAAGAGTAGTGGTGCATACCATACAGGTGTTGACTGGGGTGTTGGAATAGGTACACCGGTTAAGGCTGCGGCATCAGGAAGAGTAACTATGGCCGGCTGGTATGGTAACTCAGGATATACAGTGGAGATTACACATTCTGATGGAACAAAGACAAGATATAAGCATCTTAGCAGAGGTGTTGTAAGCGTTGGACAGTACGTTTCACAGAGCCAGCTTATAGCATATTCAGGTAACACAGGTTATACAACAGGTGCACATCTTCACTTTGAGATTATTATTGGTGGCAGATATGTGAACCCATTGAATTACGTTAATAAGTATTAATTATAAAAGAGTTTGCAACTTCGGTTGTAAACTCTTTTTTTAGCCCCCTTTACAAATCCGTCATTTGTGATATAATATTAAAGAATGTGTTTAAAATTAATGACATTTATTATAGATTTTTGAATATATATATAAGAAGGATAGATATATTCTTCAATATTTTTTGAGGTGCACATATGGAACAGTATATTATTAAAGGTGGTTCTCCGCTTCACGGAGAGGTATCCATCGGTGGTGCTAAGAATGCTGCACTTGGTATTCTTGCGGCCGCAATTATGACAGATGAGACTGTAACAATTGAGAACGTACCTAATGTAAGAGACACGAGAGTATTATTGCAGGCGATAGAAGGCATTGGTGCAAAAGTTAAATATGTATATAACAATTCAGTTCAGATTAATGGTGGCAGTATATGCGACATGAACGTGGATTATGAATATATTAAGAAGATCAGAGCGTCCTATTATTTGCTCGGAGCTTTACTTGGAAAGTATAAGTGTTCTCAGGTTGCGTTACCGGGGGGCTGTAATATAGGAAGCAGACCTATAGACCAGCACATAAAGGGATTCAGGGCACTTGGCGCAGAAGTTGATATTTCGCATGGAATGATAAAGACAAGTGCTAAGAAACTTGTGGGAAGCCATGTGTATTTTGATGTGGTATCAGTAGGCGCAACAATCAATCTTATGATGGCAGCCTGTATGGCAGAAGGGGAGACAACATTGGAGAATGCAGCTAAAGAGCCGCATATTGTTGATGTTGCTAACTTCCTTAATGCTATGGGTGCTAACATAAAGGGTGCCGGAACAGATGTTATCAGAATTAAGGGTGTAAACAGACTTCACGGTACAACCTATTCTATTATTCCGGATCAGATTGAGGCCGGTACATTTATGTTTGCAGCAGCAGCAACTAAGGGTGATATTGTGGTTAAGGATGTTATTCCTAAGCACTTGGAGTCGTTATCTGCTAAGCTTTTGGAAGTAGGATGCGAGGTTGTAGAAGGTGATGATTGGGTTCGCGTTGTTGGAAAAGGTGGTTTAAAGCCTACGAATGTTAAGACATTACCATATCCGGGATTTCCTACGGATATGCAGCCACAGATGGCAGTTGTTCTTGCACTGGCAGGCGGTTCAAGTATGGTTACGGAAAGCATATTCGAAAACCGTTTCAAGTATGTGGATGAATTGAACCGTATGGGAAGTAAGATTAAAGTAGAGGGTAATACAGCATATATAGAAGGTGTTGAGCTTCTTACGGGAGCGCCGCTTTCTGCTCCGGATTTGAGAGCCGGTGCTGCACTTGTAATTGCAGCTTTAGCGGCAGAAGGTATTTCGGAGATAGAAGATATTGAGTATATCCAGAGAGGCTATGAGGACTTTGATGGTAAGTTGAGAAGCCTTGGTGCTGTTATTGAAAGAGCTGATTCTGAGCGTGATGCGCAAAAGTTCAAGTTAAAGATAGGTTAAAGTATAATGGCACAATGACGACATGCACATCTGCGCAAGTTGTTTTGTGCCATTTTGTTTTATAAAGTTTTATGGATATTTAACACATTTTAATTGAATAGTGTGTTAAAATATCCCTAAACTTTGCAAAATGTATTAATTGGGGAAAAAGAATGAAGTTACGAAGTAAGTTGTTTATATCATCTTGTATAATGTTCATTGCTCCTATTGTATTAAGTTTTTTAGCATTTTCTTTTATTATGGATATACAGATTGCCAGTATGGCAAAGGTGTATGATGTGGATGAGAAAATGGTTATAAAGTACATTAATGCACCTAATGTATTGATGGGAATGATGACAGACAAGGTACATGCAGAGTTGAAACTGGTTTCAGAAGATACACCGGAGATGTTTAACTTTGACGAGTATCTGGATAAAAAAGCAGAAGAATTGAGAGAGAAGATGTCCACATTAACAGTGTATAAGAATGGTTATATTACTTATACCAGTAGTGGTCTGACGCAGGATGAGCTTGTTCAGTTTGTTAATGCCATGGACTTTTCTCAGGATGTTTCGGATGTGGGGTTGTATAAGGGTGGAGATTATCAGTCGCTCGTTAGAAAGATTACTTTTCATGATGATGCAGGTAATCATTACACCGTTCTTATTATAACATCTTTAAGTCAGGGTATTCCTGAGTTGAAGGAAGCATTTATACAGGCTGTTATTGCAGTGGTATGTGTGCTTATATTAACAGGTTTGTTTTTGTATATGTGGATATATGGTTCTGTTGTAAAGCCTGTTAACAGACTCAAGCTTGCCACTAATAACATTAAGCATGGAAACTTTGATTTTCAGATGCCAAAGCCCGGTAACGATGAAATCGGAGATGTTTGCAAAGACTTTGAGGAGATGCGTATTATTCTAAAGCAGACAGCACAAGACAAGATAAAGTCCGATATGGAAGAAAAGGAACTTATTCGTAACATATCACATGATTTGAAAACACCGCTCACATCCATTAAGGGATATTTGGAAGGAATAATGGATGGCGTGGCCAATACGCCGGAGAAGCAGGAGAAGTATCTTCGAACCATAGCTAATAAGGTTAATGATATGGACAGGCTTATTGACGAGCTTACACTGTTTTCTAAGCTGGATACTAACAGGGTTCCCTATGCATTTGATAATATTAACCTGAAGTGGTACTTTGATGATTTGTGCGATGAGATAAGTGTGGATCTCGATGCGGCAGAAGTTGGACTTAATTATAATTGCCATACAGGTGACAGCGTATATGTGCCAATAGATGTAGAGCAGATGAAGCGGGTTATCAATAATATTATCAGCAACTCTATTAAGTATAAGGAGCCTTCAAGAAAATGTGTCATATCCATAGACGTTTATGACGAGGGTGAGTACGCACACATAGTTATGCGTGACAATGGAAAAGGCATTGGTAATGAAGAATTACCACATATATTTGAAAGATTTTACAGAACAGATTCGTCCAGAAACAGCAGTATGGGTGGAAGCGGAATAGGCCTGGCGATTGTTAAGAGGATTGTGGAAGATCACAAGGGCAAGATATGGGCGGAAAGTGCCATAGGAGAAGGTACTACAATGCACATATGTCTAAAGATAAGTAAAGATATGAATAATGGATGATGGAGGAATTTACGCAATGAGCAGAGTACTAATTGTTGAAGATGAGGGTTCAATTGCCGAGATTGAAAAGGATTACCTTGAATTAAGCGGATTTGAGGTGGTTATTAAGAGTGATGGAACAAGCGGTTATAAGGCTGCTATGGAAGAAGACTACGATATAATTATTTTGGATGTTATGTTGCCGGGGATGGATGGTTATGAGATATGCAAAAGCATCAGAGAGACTAAGAATACTCCGATAATTATGGTATCAGCTAAGAAAGAAGATATTGATAAGATTCGCGGTCTTGGAGTGGGAGCGGATGATTATATGACCAAACCTTTTAGTCCAAGTGAGCTTGTAGCAAGAGTAAAGGCTCATCTTGCAAGATACGAAAGACTTGTAAGCAGTGTTAAGGAAGCCAATGATGTTATCGAGATACGAGGCATCAAAATTGACAAGACTGCAAGAAGAGTTTTTGTTAACGGTGAGGAAAGGATGTTCACAACAAAGGAATTCGACCTTCTTACATTTCTTGCAGAAAATCCTAACAGAGTGTTCACAAAGGACGAATTGTTTAAGGAAATCTGGGATATGGACTCAATCGGTGATATTGCAACAGTAACTGTTCATATTAAGAAGATTCGAGAGAAAGTTGAGTTTGATACATCAAAGCCACAGTATATAGAGACAATATGGGGTGTGGGTTATAGGTTTAAGGTATAACATACAGGTATAGAATAAGGGAGAATCGCCTGCGATTCTCCCTTTGTTATATTATTAAGCATTCAAAAATGCTGCTAAAAAGACAATGATAATGTAGAATACAAAGTAAACTACGCCCACAATCATAGCAATCTTAGCGTTCTTCATACCCTTCTGGTACTTTACGGCATCGCCGTTCTTGAAAGCATTGTTGGCTGAGATAGTCTGTAAAAGTGCTACAAGACCTGCAGGCCAGCAAGTAAGTACGATAGAGATAATACTAAGTACAAGGTAAGTAGTATATGAAGGGAAGTTTCCGACTACAGGCTGATATCCTGCTGGGTTAGTATATGGAGTGCGGTTAACATATCCCTGGTTGTAACCGTTATTGTAAGTCTGATTGTAGCCATTGTTATAAGTCTGGTTATAGCCTGCATTATTATAACCGTTAGCGTTGTATCCCTGATTGTAAGCACCGTTGTTATAAGTCTGGTTGTAACCGTTATTGTAAGTCTGGTTGTAGCCATTGTTATAAGTCTGATTATAACCGTTGTTATAAGTCTGGTTGCCATATGTGTTGTTAGTGTTAACATTCTGCTGACTATACATATCAGTGTAGTCGTTGTATCCTGAGTTTACATTAGTTGCCTGAGAAACAGGCTGTTCGCTGTTGCTATAGCCATTGTTGCTGCCCTCTGTAGGATTCTGGGCAGTGTTAAATGGATCTGGTGTGTAGTTATCCATATTTTCCTCCCTATAAAGTAATTCACAGTACTTAGTAAATTAGTACTTGCGAAAATGTAATATTATGAGAAAATTATAATAAATAACTTTTACTACGTCAAATGTTTTTTAGTGGTAAAGTAAAAAAGTGATTTAAAGAATGAGGTACGGTTATGAAAGTAATATATGAAGACAGCAAAATACTGGTTATATATAAGAAAGCAGGTCAGCTTACACAGAGCGGAAAGAATTTTGATGTGGATTTGACCAGCGAAGTTCTTAACTACAGAAAGAAAAAGGGTGAAGATGTATACGCTGCATTGATTAATCGATTGGACCGACAGGTGAGCGGTCTTGTATTGTTTGCAAAGACCAAGGCGGAAGCCGGCCGGCTGTCTAAGCAGATGCAACAGGGAGGATTTAATAAACAATATTATGGGTGGATATGTGGAAAACCTAAGGATAACAAAGGGTCTTTGGTGGATTTCCTGAAAAAGGATGAGAAGAGTAATACATCAATGGTTGTGACTGAAGATGAGAGCGGTGCGAAGAGAGCGGAACTGGAATATGAGGTTATAAAAACAGTTGAGGTTGCATCGGATGGTGAGTCGACAGAAACACAGTACCTGAGCCTGGTAAGAATACATTTGATAACTGGAAGGCACCACCAGATAAGAGTGCAGTTTGCATCCAGAGGCTGCCCTCTTCTCGGAGATGGTAAATATGGTGAAGCAGGTGCGGTATCAGTTCAGGATGCAAGAAATCTTTGTAATATAAGAGTAGGCCGACAGGAGATTGCGTTATGCGCTTATTCATTAGAAGTTGACGGCAATGTGTACACGGTATTGCCGGAGTGGTTTTCAGAAAATTAAGGATAAATAATACATAAATCTGCCATATTATGCAAACACTTACATTGTAGTGGTGTAGGGGGAAGAAGCATGAAGGAAGATTTAACATTTGCAAGAAAATTATTATTAATTGTCGGAAGTTTTATAATTGTGGCGTCAGTTTATCTGGGAGTGAAATATTTGTTCCCGATAACTGCGCCATTTATTATTGCGTACCTGGTTGCACTTGGAATAGAAAGGCCGGTGGGATGGCTTGCGGGGAAGCTGCGGGGGAGAAAGGGACTGGCAGCTGCTTTAATTGTTGCAGTACTGATAATTCTTCTGGTGTCCGGAATAGGGTATGTGCTGTGGCTTGGGGTTAAGGAACTTAAAGCATTTCTTGCAAACTATGATTATTATGTAATATATGTGCAGCAGGAGGCGGCGGGAATATGTCACAACATAGACGGATGGCTCGGAATTACGGATGGAAGCAGTTTCAGGTTTTTGTGTGATATGGCAGGGAAAATGTCGAGAGCGGCCACAGACGGTATGGACACACAAATGGTTGGAAAAGTTGTGTCAGTGTCGCTGCCGGTTGCAGTTAATACAATAAAGATAGCTGGCTCTGTAATTATTGGTGTTATGTCGGTGATATATCTTTCAGGTTCACTTGAAGATATTCGAAACTGGTGCAGGAAAAGTGTGTTTCGAAGAGAGATTAAACTTGTTTCGGATAGTCTGGGAAGGCTGATACAGGTGTATTTTAAGGTACAGCTCATAATAATTGTCGTAAATGCAGTGATTTGCGTTTTGGGTCTTATGATTATAGGAAATCCATATGCGTTATTAATCGGAGTGCTGATAGGGATTTTTGATGCACTTCCCATATTTGGCGCAGGGACAATTTTGTTGCCCTGGGCTGTGTTTGAACTCATATCCGGCAATTTTTTGAGTGCAGCGGTATTGGTAACACTGTATCTGGTGACATATTTTGTGAGGGAAATTCTGGAGTCCAAGTGTATGGGTAAACGTTTGGGTATTGCACCATTTACAATGCTTATGGTAATATTTGTAGGTCTGATGGTTTATGGTATTATGGGCTTTATATTAGGGCCTGTATCTTATTGTATAATAAAGGCTTTAATACTTTACTTGAAAACTATAGTTGAACGTGGTAAACTAGAAGGACATATGGAAAATATTGATTAGCCGAATGTGCCATACAGGCACACGGGATGGAGGAATTATGGCAGAGGATAAGAAACTTGTTGAAGCGATAACATCTATGGATGTTGATTTCGCACAGTGGTACACAGATGTAGTTAAGAAGGCTGAGTTGATGGGATACTCAAGCGTTAAGGGTTGTATGATATTTAAGCCGGCAGGTTACGCTCTGTGGGAGAATATACAGAAGGAGCTTGACAGAAGATTTAAGGAGACAGGTGTAGAGAATGTATACATGCCTATGTTTATTCCTGAAAGTCTTCTTGAGAGAGAAAAAGATCATGTTGAAGGTTTTGCACCAGAGGTTGCCTGGGTGACACACGGCGGACTTAACGAACTTCAGGAGAGAATGTGTGTAAGACCTACATCAGAGACACTTTTCTGTGATTTCTATAAGGATGAGGTTCAGTCATACAGAGACCTTCCAAAGCTTTATAATCAGTGGTGTTCAGTAGTTCGTTGGGAGAAGGAAACAAGACCATTCCTTCGTTCAAGAGAGTTCTTGTGGCAGGAAGGTCACACAGCTCATGCAACTGCAGAGGAAGCTGAAGAGAGAACACTTATGATGCTTAACGTATACGCTAACTTCTGTGAGGAGATTCTTGCGATACCTGTTGTTAAGGGTCGTAAGACTGATAAGGAAAAGTTTGCGGGTGCAGAGGCAACATATACTATAGAGGCACTTATGCATGACGGTAAGGCACTTCAGTCAGGTACAAGCCACAACTTCGGTGATGGTTTCGCCAAAGCATTTGGTATACAGTATACAGACAAGGATAATACATTAAAGTATGCACACCAGACTTCATGGGGTATGACAACAAGACTTATCGGAGCTCTTATTATGGTTCACGGTGATGACAGCGGACTTGTTATTCCACCAAGAATTGCACCGGTTCAGGTTGATATTATTCCTATTATGCAGAAGAAGGAAGGCGTTCTTGACAAGGCATATGAGGTTAAGGAAACTCTTGCAAAGGCTGGTCTTAGAGTTAAGGTTGATGACAGTGACAAGAATCCGGGTTGGAAGTTCTCAGAGCAGGAGATGCGCGGTATTCCTGTAAGAGTTGAGATGGGACCAAGAGATATTGAAGCAGGTCAGGCTATTATTGTAAGAAGAGATACAAGAGAGAAGATTACAGTTGCTATAGATGAGCTTGCAACAAAGCTTACAGAAGTTCTTGATGCTATGCAGGTTGAGATGTTAGAGCGTGCAAGAGCTCACAGAGAGGAGCATACATATGTTGCTCTTAATTATGATGAGTTCAAGGATACAGTTGCTAACAAGCCGGGCTTTGTAAAGGCTATGTGGTGTGGCGAAAGAGACTGTGAGGACAAGATTAAGGAAGATACAACAGCAACTTCAAGATGTATGCCATTCGAGCAGGAGAGTTTGTCAGATGTGTGCGTATGCTGTGGCAAGCCGGCTAAGAAGATGGTATATTGGGGTAAGGCGTATTAAATTTAATAATGTGATAGTACAAAGAGGGTGAACACGTATGTCTTACAGACGCGCTCTCGCTTGGAGATAAACGCAGCGGTACTAAACGCAGCGAACCAAGAAGTTGGTCCGCTTTGTTAAGTGCCGGCGTTTATCTACAGTCTGTAAGGCATACGTTTCCCCTCTTTTAATCTAATCACAAACATCAAAATTCAAATACAATCGTTTTGAACAGGGGTGATTGGAATATGTTTGAGGGAAAAGTAATATTGCCTGAAGCTGTACAGGCCATAATTAATACAATTGAACAAAATGGATTTGAAGCCTATGCTGTAGGTGGCTGTGTAAGAGACAGTATTCTTGGGCGGGAGCCGGATGACTGGGATATAACAACATCGGCAATTCCAACAAAGGTCAAAACATTTTTTAAGAGGACAATTGATACGGGTATTAAGCACGGAACGGTTACTGTTATGATGAACAAGACCGGATACGAAGTAACTACCTACAGAATTGATGGAGAGTATAAAGATGGACGACACCCGGAAAGCGTGGAGTTTTCGGTGAAACTGGAAGATGACCTGATGCGTCGTGATTTTACTATCAATGCTATGGCCTACAATGATAGCGTGGGGCTGGTTGATGCATTTGACGGAATACAGGATTTGGAGAGAAAGGTTATTCGCTGCGTGGGGGATGCAAGAGAGCGCTTTACGGAGGATGCTCTTCGTATGATGAGGGCAGTGCGATTCTCAGCGCAGCTTGGATTTAGTATAGATAGTGCTACTTGGGAGGCTATAATTGAACTTGCACCGAATATTACGAAGGTCAGTATGGAGCGTGTTCAGGTGGAGCTTATGAAAACATTGTTGTCGGATAACCCTGATTATGTGCGAATGTATAAAGAGACGGGGCTTTTCAAGGAGATACTTCCGTCCGTGCACGATGTGCTGTCAGGAAAGTACTCTAACAGAGTGCTTACTATGTTAAAATGTGCTCCAAAGACGCAGGTGCTCAGACTTGCGGCATTGCTTACCCCTCTGACACCGGAGGAGGCAAGGGATACTCTTAAAAGTCTGAAGCTTGATAATTATACCGTGGATACAGTGTCGGAGCTTATCAGAAATTCTAAAACTGTTATTGAAGAAAATGAGCCGGCTGTTCGTGAAGCATTGCATAAGTATGGTAAAGAGATGGTTGAACTTATGATGGAGTACGAGCAGATGGTGATAGCTACATCAGAGGAAATAATGGGCGTGCCTATGACATCACGCAGGAAACATCTGACGGTAATAAAGTATATGCACAGTGATATTATTTCCCGTGGAGACTGTATATCTATTAAAGATTTGGATATTAACGGTAACGACCTTATGGAGTATGGGCTTTCAGGGAAGCAGATAGGAAAGACTTTGGAGGAGTTGCTTTATATAGTTATGGAAAATCCACGACTTAATGATAAGGCGACATTGATTGCTATGATAGAGCATCTTGGGGAAATTAAAAGAACAGATTAGTCATCGGAGGCCTGAACAGGCACCGGATGGTAAGATGAGAGGCGTAGTATGCGATTAAAAGAAGCAGAATGTATTAACTGCGGTGCCAAGTTGCAGAAGATAAGTGACACTGAGTTCAGGTGTGGATATTGTAATTCCACATATGTTGTTGGTGCACTGAAAAAGCAACAGAAAGAAAAGAAGAAACAGGAAAAGCAGCAGAAGAAGCAACAGAAGAAAAATGTCCATAAAACTATGAACAGGCAGTCGTATCGTAGCACGGCAAAGGCGAAATACAGCTACAATTGGACGACAACAAGTGATACATTTAGTGCCCTTGTCAAGTTTCTGGGGATAATGTTTCTATTTCTTATGGCGAGTGTGGCACTGTTTGCAGGAGCTAAGTGGATTGGTGACTTGTTTACAAAGGACGACGGTAAGGCTGATAAGGAAGTTAAAGCTGAGGCAGGAGCTGTGTTTAAGCAGGTCGCAAGTTCCATATATGGCAAGGATTTTGATGATATAACTGATGCAGAATGGCAGAGTGCAACGGAGCTGGTTGTTTATAACAGTAGCGGTTATGTGGAAGGTACTTGTGTTGTTGACGGACAGGTGAAAGAGTTTTGGTGCAGCGGTACAGTTGATTCAATTAGCGGTGATATATGGCATTTTTCCAATCTGGAAGTGTATAGTAGGGAAGGCTACATAAAAAGTGGCGAAATTAACGAGCTTAAAAAGCTGAAAAGAATATCCTGCAAGAACGGTAGCAATACATTGGCGAAGTGGATTGCCAATCCGCAGAATATAACACATCTGTCCGGGATAAATATATCTTCGTCACCTACGGGGCTTGAAGCCTTTGTGAATCTTGAAAGTCTTCAATTCGTTATAGAAAATGTGTCTGATTTGTCATTTTTAAAGAATTTTACGAAGCTTGAAAACATAAGTATAGATTCCTATGATGACTTGAAGGGGTTTGATGTGCTTGGTGAACTTACGAGTCTTAAGAGTGTATATATTGATTCGAAGAATGTGTACTCTATTGATTTTGTAGAAAAACTGCCGAATCTTGAGTCGCTGATATTGGAGGAGCTTAATGATTCTATGGACAGCCTTGCACCGCTTAGAGGAAGAACAAATCTTAAGTGCCTTGATATTTCGGACTGTAAGAGTATAAAGGACTATGAAGTGCTTGGCACATTGACCGGGTTGGAAGAGTTGGGGATTAATTCCACATACTTTGAAGGAGAAGTGCAGTGGGAGAATCTGACCAATGTTAAAAAGGTTCTTATACGAAGTGCAGGCAATGAGTTGCTTAAGGCGATGACCAAACTTCCACGACTTGAGGAGCTTAAACTGGACGGATGGGTTAAAAGCTTGAGTGCGTTAGGACATCATACAGGGTTAAAGAAGCTTACCATAGCAGGGACGCTGATGACTGACCTGTCAGGACTGGCTAATTTTCCTAATCTGGAGTATCTGTGTCTTATGGATATGAAGTATGCAGATTATGGCGAGGCAATGTTTGCGTCAGCTAAGCTGAAGACATTGATTGTGTATGGTTTAAGTGCGGATATGGATTATACAAAAATAAAGGATAATCCGAACTTGGAGGAGTTGTCGCTTGGGTACGCTAATTTTAACGATTATGACTTGAAAGATAATATGGATTTGATGAAACATTTTCCTAATGTGAAAGAGCTTAATCTTCGAGGAGCAAAGCTTCAGAATCTGGAGTTTTTGAAAGATATGCCGTACATAGAGGGGCTGGATGTGACAAATAATAATCTCTCTGATGCTAAGATAGAGATTCTGCAGAACTGTAAGAATCTCAAAGAATTGTGGTGTGGAGATAATGCTTTGACAAAAGCACCAACATTTAGTTATGATGTAAGAGTACATATGGATGAAGAAAGCAATAGCAAGTATAAGATGGGATATTACTAATTAATTACAGGTGGGAGGATATGTATGAAGAGTAGATTGTGCAGTTCTAATTTTCAGAAGTTTTTTGCCCAAATTATTGAAATGGGATGTACATTAGAAGAAATGATGGTGCAGATTAAGGGAATAATCCAGCCGGTTGCTAACGATATGTCTATAGGCAGGTTGGAGGCGGCTTTTTATACTCCACCTACACCGCTGGAAAAGTTTGGAAAAAGGTCTGATACTGTTCTGTATGAAGATCGTGCGGGATATTCTAATGATAAATTGTTTTGTGAAGTTGTAACGGGAGATGGGGGAAGAGTAGAATTCGAGGCGTACCCGGTTAAAGGATATACGTGGGATGATGAGGAAAAAGAGCAGATTCACTTCCTTTTCAGAGTGCTTTTTGCTGTGTGTGGACGTGTAAGACTTGCGGATATTGTTGCTAATACTATGTCAAGAGATATTAGCACCGGACTGCTAAACAGCAGGGGCTTCCTTGATGCGGGTAACCGTATTATGAATGCAGGGGTATTGCATTTATATACGGCTATGTATATTAATCTTAAGAACTTTAAGCATATTAACAATCAGATAGGTAACGATTATGGAGATGCAGTGATTAGGACATATGCCCTTGCACTTTCCGGTTTTATGGAGCAGGGAGAAGTTGTTGCACGATTGGGGGGTGACAATTTTGCACTGTTGGTAAAAAAAGACAGGAAAGATACTGTGTTGCAATTCCTTCAGGGGGTTAATCTGAAAGTGGATCATATGGGTGCACGGAATAACTTTAATATCGTGGCTCGTGCCGGCGTGTATGATATTAACGATGGCGACAATATGCCTTATATTATGAATTGCATATCTCTGGCAATCAATGTTGCAAAAAGAAATAATGCTACGGACATAGTATTTTATAACAATGCACTTATGGAGCGTATGTCATACGAACATGAGTTGAATAAGAATTTTGCTTATGCAATTAGAGAGGGAGAATTCGTGACATATTTTCAGCCGAAGGTAAATCTTGAAGATGGCACTATTTGCGGCGGAGAGGCCTTAGCCCGTTGGAACATCGGAAGCAGACTGATGTTGCCGGAGGAATTTGTTCCGCTCTTTGAAAGTGATGGTAACATATGTGTACTTGACTTTTATATACTGGAAAGCGTTTGTAAAACAATTAAGCACTGGCAGGAAAATGGTATTACACCTGTTCCGATATCCGTTAACTTTTCAAAGCTGCATTTGCAAAATGTAGAATTAGCAGACGCTATTCTTGAAGTGGTTAACAGATATAAGGTAGACGGCAGTCTTATAGAGATTGAACTTACGGAGTTATCGGATTATAACGATAATGTTGCTCTTAAAAAGTTCGTGGACACTATGCAGGCCAATAGAATACGGGTTTCGATAGATGATTTCGGAACAGGATATTCTTCTCTTAATCTTTTAACGGATATTATGTTTGACGTGGTCAAGCTTGATAAAACATTTATTGATGGCATAGTTAAGAGTGATAGCAAAACTTCAGATATAGTGGTTCGCAATGTTGTAAAAATGTTAAAAGAACTTAATATGGGAGTAATTGCTGAGGGTGTTGAAACAGAAGAGCAAGCACGCTTATTGAAGAGTATCGGCTGTAATGTAGTACAGGGATTTTTGTATGATATGCCTCTGTGCCAAAGCGATTTCGAGAAGCGGTTAGTAACAGCAGAATATAAGGTATATGAGTAGAGAGATGCTGCAGGATGTAGATTAAATACGTTCTGCAGCGTTTTTTTATTGAGTATGTATAGCTGAAGTAAGAAAGGCCTGCGAATAATATGCAAAATGTGGCGCGAGTTATATGCTTTAGCAATATAAAAGAGAGTGATACTATGCAAAACCTGTCGTTCGTGTACGATACCATGTCGTTCGTGCCAAACCTATTGACAGATTAATCTTATGTTATAAAGTAAAACCAAATTTACCACGTGCAACTTACGTCATATCCGGTGACGATAAAAAGGTTTGCTGTAGTATTAAAAAATACAGTTCATGTCGCCATAACTACAGTTCGTGTCAAACCTATTGACAAATTAACTTTATATCATAAAATGAAACCAAAGAAAAATTGTTTGAAAATCACACACAATTTTACCGTTTGTGCCAAAAATTACTGTTCGTGCCAGACAGGTTGACAAAATTGCACTGATAACTTTATTGTGGTAAATGGATAAACAAATCAAGGAGAAAAGTTACGGAGAAAAACGTAAAATTTTTAAGGAGGTGATGGAGTATTGTAAAATTATCCGAAATTTAGGAGA